>CAILAF010000249.1 GCA_903832075.1 uncultured Chitinophagaceae bacterium | reverse complement strand
TTACAGATGCATAAGAAACTGTACCTCCGGCAAACCATGGTTTATCTAATTTTTCAAATGCATCTTTTCTTATTAATAATGCACCTACACCTGTTGGATAACCAAATATTTTATAAAAAGAAACTGAAACATAATCGGGTTTTATTTGTTTCAGATCTAAAGTATTGGTTGGAACAAATGCAGCAGCATCAAGTAATACATCCCATCCGTTTTGATGTGCAATATCAACCCATTTTAAATCGTGCTTCACTCCTGAAACATTTGATTGTGCAGGATAGGCGAAAAGTTTATTGTGTTTATATTTATTGGATGTAAGTTTTTGATTAAGTTTTGTTTCATCTATTCTTAAGTCTTCAATATAAACAGGACAGTATTCAAAACTTGCTCCTTTTCTTTTGGCGTATTCTCTTATTCCATTTACTGAATTATGATTATCGAATAATAACAAAAAATGACTATGATGATCGAACGGATAAGATTCTCCAACAATCTTTAATGCCTGTGTAGCATTGGCTGTGAACACACAGAAATAATCGTCGCCTGCATTAAAAAAATCCAATACTGATTTTCTGGTTGCTTCTACATGATTGGTTGAAACAATGGATGTAGGATTGGTAGAATGAGGATTACCAAATACATTGCTTTCCAAAAAAGATACATGCTGTTGTATTTGCCATTTGGAATATAAATTTCCTCCTGTATAATCCAAATACACATGGCCGGCATTATCTAATTGTGGATATTCAGAAGTTCTGATAGTTGCAAACTTTTCTTTTGCAGTTTGATAATCAGGATGTTCTTGGCAAAAGCTTTCGTAATTCATTCTTCAATTAAGAATTAAATAAGCAGTTTATAATAATGTTAGAACAATAAAATTACAGAATCAAAACGAAACAATTAATTAATTGGAAAATCCATCGAAAAATTCATCTTCATTTCATTTTCTGTTTTCATCATCATCATAGAAGGACGTTCAATCTTAAAATCATCCTGCAATAACACAAAATCTCCGCTAACTATTTTATGTTTATTTTCAAACTTTTCTTTTGCAGTAAAATGAATTTCTTTATTTACACCATGAAAGTTAATTGTACCTGTAACATCTACACTTGTCCCATTATCAATAATAGAAGAACTTACAAAAGTTACATTAGGATATTTAATAGCTTCTGTAACTTCCATCATATGCGAATCTCTGTTAGAACTTTTACTGTCGAATGAAGAAACTTTAGCAACAATAGCCACTTTAATTATCTGAAAAGTTTTATCATCATATTGAATGATTGCATCAACATCTTTACTTGTTCCATCCCATGTATGCAATGGGTGAACCATGTGATAAGTAATGAAAGATTTAGATTTATCTGCCCTTGCAGCTTTAATATCAACTTTATTTACTGCATGAATATTTATAACAAGGAGAAACAGCAGGATAATGGAAAATGAATATTTCATTTGAATAAGTTTATTTTAATTTAATAACGATCATCGCTGCTGCAAAGGAAGCAAATGTTGTATAAGCAGCTGCTCGATGATAAGGTCTTAACTGCGAATTATGATTGTCATCCATTGAAGCAGCTAAAATATTTGTTGCCAGCATTCCGGTAAGATGAACAACTGCCAACCATTTATGTAATCGAATTGCAGATAATCCTTTATCTCTATTAACCATTGGTGGCGGTGCAAACAAAGCCATTAATGCAGTTAAAGAATAGGTTGTGTTAACACCAACAGCCAATAAATCATGTGTATCTTTTAAACTTCTGTAATTGGGATCGCCTCTTTGAGAATTATACAATTTTGGTCCTACTATCGCCTGACCAATAAATCCTCCTAAAGTAACAACACCTAAAATTTGATGCGTAATAAGCATCTGTCTTCTCATCTTCATATCTTTTTCTCTTATTTCAGCAGTTAAAGGTTTATTTCCTCTAAATGCACCATGTTCACCCCATGCCCATCTTTGCGTAAACAACATTTTTTTAGGCAGTAAATCTTGTTTTGTTGTAGTTGATAATTGCAGACTATTCAATAAACTATCTGTTTGTGAAAAGATTGTTAGTGAAACTAAAAGCAATAAGAGTGATAATAAAATTTGCTTCATAACATTTTCCTTTTAATATAAAAGCGCAAGGTACGTTTAGTTACAATTTATTTGATAATATATTAAAAATTGTCATTAATCATAACAGACTATATTTTTCTTTTCTTATGCCTAATTTATGTCTCTGACAGAATATTTTTTATAACATTATCCCATTTCCATTTACTTTGTACTATCATCAACGTTATGGCTAAAGACAAAAAACAAGCAGCTTTAGGCTTTATATTTATTACCCTATTGATAGATGTTACCGGTTTTGGTATCATCATTCCCATATTCCCAAAATTGATCTCTCAATTAATAAATGGTAATTTAAGTGATGCTTCTATTTATGGTGGATTATTAGGTTTTACATATGCCATCATGCAATTTATTTGTGCTCCTATTTTAGGAAACCTTAGCGATAAATATGGAAGAAGACCTGTTTTATTATTTTCATTGTTTGGATTTGGCATAGATTATTTATTTCAGGCTTTTGCGCCAACTATCTTTTGGTTTTTTATAGGAAGAGGCATTGCAGGTATTACCGGTGGAAGTTTTACAACTGCTGCTGCTTATATTGCCGATATAAGTACACCCGAAAAAAGAGCACAGAACTTTGGATTAATTGGTGCAGCATTTGGAATTGGCTTTATTTTAGGTCCGGTAGTAGGTGGTTTACTCGGACAATATGGAACCCGTATTCCTTTCTTTGCCGCTGCTGCATTGGCTTTATTAAATTGGTTGTATGGTTATTTTGTTTTACCCGAATCCTTGCCAGTAGAAAACAGAAGACCATTTGAATGGAAAAGAGCTAATCCATTAGGCTCTTTAAAACAATTAAGAAAATATCCCGCTATATCCGGATTAATTGCTTCCATTATATTAATTTATATTGCCGGATACGCTGTTCAAAGCACCTGGAATTATTATACCATGTTGAAATTTGGATGGAATGAAAAATTAGTAGGTTATTCCTTAGGCTTTGTAGGATTAACTGTTGGGTTGGTGCAAGGAGGACTAATAAGAATAGTGATTCCTAAAATTGGTAATGAACGAAGTGTTTACATAGGATTGAGTTTATATGCACTTGGATTTTTATTATTTGCTTTTGCTACTCAAACATGGATGATGTATGCATTTATGATTCCCTATTCATTAGGTGGTATTGCAGGACCATCATTACAAGGTATCATTTCAGCACATGTTCCATCTAATGAGCAAGGAGAATTACAAGGTGCATTAACCAGTTTAATGAGTGCAACTGCAATTATTGGTCCGTTAATTATGACCAATCTCTTTGCCTTTTTTACTTCGTCTAAAGCACCCATACAATTTCCTGGTGCAGCTATGTTATTGGGTGCAATACTTTCTGTTATAAGTGCATTACTTGCCTATAAGACATTAATACACGAGAAAAAAGGAAGATAATCTTCATTTAATGAATTCCAGATAACGAACCTGCTTTTTGCATTCCAAATTCTTGAATCAACCCTTTGTTTTAAACATGAAAGCGATGGATTTCTACTTAAATGATATTACTTACCCTTTTTAAGAGACTTCCTTTTTCAAAAAAGATGTTTCCTTTTTCCTTTCGGAGACTTCCTTTTCCAAAAAAGATGTTTCCTTTTTCCTTTCGGAGACTTCCTTTTTCAAAAAAGATGTTTCCTTTTTCCTTTCGGAGACTTCCTTTTCCAAAAAAGATGTTTCCTTTTTCCTTTCGGAGACTTCCTTTT
>CAILAF010000248.1 GCA_903832075.1 uncultured Chitinophagaceae bacterium | reverse complement strand
TACTTACAGCCTGTCACTTTCTGTTCTCCCGACTCTTGACTTCCGACTCTCCTTTACTTTCTTCACTCCATATCCAACACCACCTGCAATGAGTAGTGACAAGCCTCCATCTATCGGAGCATCTACTTCTCCACCCGGATCAGCTGGTTGTGCATGGGCTTTTATACTTGTAATTACTATCAATATCATGATTGTGCATACTATTCTTAGTATCGCTTTTATATTATTTGAGTTGATCATCTTTTTCATACTGTTTCTTTTTGGTTTTAACTCCGGTCTCCTGACTCCCGACTATTGATTCACTTAGAGTTTCATTATTTTTTTAATAATGGTGCTCTTTCCATCACTGATCTGTAATAACAACATCCCGGATACAGCATGTCCTATATTAATGTATTGTATCCCATTCGTTGCATTCACTGTGCCTATTGCTTTTCCATTCATGTCTTTCATTGCAATGTTTACAGGTCCGGAACTTCCCGATATCTCTACTGCCACTAAATTGCCATTGGTGATATTACCCAATACATTCGCTGTTAATCCATTTGCAGCATCTGTTGTTGGTGTTACACTTTTCTTAGTATTAAATGCTAATTCAAATCTTTGTTCCCCATGTGTTGAGGCATCTCCATTAATAGTAAAACTATAAGTATCACCAACTTTTAATTCAGTTTCTGTGTTCAGTAATTTATCATTCAAATACACTATAGTTCCTTCCGGTAAATTATTGCTGCTTAGTTTAAAATTATAATCTCCTTGCAGTGCACTTATTCCAAGTGGTATGGTGCTTAATGCATTTCTTGCATCAATGGCTAATCGGGTATTATCTGCTGTAGCTATGCTATATACATTTACATTATCATTGTATAATTTCTTCAGATCATTATGATCTGTTCCATTTACAGTAGCATTGGCATCTAATCTTACATACATCTTATCTTGGTAATATCCATTTTGTTCTATCAATAACTCTAATTGCGATGTTGGCGGTTGTATGCCAAACAATCCTGTTTGTAGAGTACCGCCCGTATTAATATCAGCCGGTGTAATACTGAATAGTATTGTGCTGGCAGGTTGATACGCTATTACACCCAGTACAGGTATGGTGTGTGTTGCATCTGATGTTGATCCTGATGCTGCCCAACTTCCGGAATTTACTCTTGGCGTACCTGTCACTGCAATTTGATAGGTATAATAATTTTTTCCGGCTGTTTGTCCTGTTAATGCCTTTGTGTTTACAGGTGCTACATATGGATTACCTACCAAAATAAAATCAGTAGTATTGGTAGGTGTTATACTGGTAGTATTACCATTTAATGTACCGCTTACATTATAAGTAAAAGCTGTTGGGCCACCGCTATAAGTTAATCCTGTTACCTCACGGGCTAACCCTCTGATGAATAAGGCATAAGGTGTATTGGCTGCCCATGTTGTTGCAGGACTCACTACATTAACCCATGCATTACTCACGTATGTTCTTGAATCGGTTATATTACTTGATGGCAATAAAGTTCCAATGGTAATATCATTAGTAGCGGCTGTTGCAGCTATGTTTGTTGCTGTTGTAAATGGATTGGCAAACATTCTCCAGCCCCTTTGTCCTACTATATTTTCCTGTAAGGTTGTTGTACCTCCAATACCTGAATAGTCTCCCGTAATTGCACCTCCTTTATTAACAACAATATTACCACCCGAAGTTAATACGCCTCCGGTGGCTATATTTAAGATAGCTCCATTTTGAATAGCTAAATTACTTGCAACTGCTGTAGTACTTGAACTTATAACCGGTTGAAATGTAGTGGAAGGAATCAATACATTATCGGTACTAATCGGTACAGCACCACTTTGCCAGTTTGCGGGTGTAGCCCAATCTGTTGTGCTGTTTCCTCCGGTCCATGTATCGGAATAATAGCTTAATATGGTTCCGCCATCTCCAACAGCCCAACCATTATTAGCCCCATTAAAAGTTAGTCCCCATAAATTATGTGAGGTCGGATAACTTTGATCAGTCCATGTGCTACCACCATTAGCTGTTGTTAGTATAGTACCCGTATAACCCACAGCCCATCCCTGCGTAACTGAAGTAAAATAAACACTGTTAAGCCCGTTTGAAGTACCTGATGTTTGTGCGACCCATGTTGTACCCCCATTTGTTGTATTTAAAATAGTTCCGTTATACCCAACAGCCCATCCATTATTAATATCTGTAAAATATACACCGTATAAAGTAGATGTAGTACCTGATGTTTGTGCAGTCCAATTTAGACCGGCATTAGTAGTATGATAAAGTCTTCCGTTATTGCCCACTGCCCATCCATGATTGGCATCGATAAAATATACACTATTTAAGGTAAGGTCGAAATAAGGCTCCCAATTCCAAGTTGTTCCTCCGTCGGTCGTCTTTAAAATAACTCCTGTTGCGCCTGCGCCACCAACTACATATCCATGTGAGGCATCGGTAAAATATATTGCAAATAGATTTTCTGTTCTACCGGATGTTTGTGCAGTCCAAGTATTGCCGCCATCACTTGTTTTTATAATAGTTCCGGTTGCTCCAACAGCCCATCCATTTAATGCATCTACAAAATAGATAGCCGTAAGTGAAGAGAATCCCGAGTTAACCATTTTCCAGGTAGTTCCTCCATTAGAAGTAAGGTATATGTAGCCACCGGAACCCAACATCCAGCCTTGCGCAGGACTAATAAAACTAACGCTTTCAATATAATCTCCCCCTCCCGAATTTTGGGCATCCCAGCTTTGTGCCTGTAGACAAAAAGGCAAGGTTAAAATAATACAGAATAAAATTATTTTACAAAATTTCATATTTGATTTATTGTTGTTATCATAAAATAGAAAAACTTGCTCTGTATAGTTCAGGCTCGATTGTTGAATTATATCCGATCTATTTAAAAAACAAGTGTTTGATATTTCAAGATAGTCCCAAAAAAATCTATCCCCCTATTTATATTCCTGAAGTGCGTTTATTTCCAAATGAAGCGTATTGTTTGATTATTGAACAATTCTGCTTTATGAAGTATTTCTGAACTTGAATAAATTATTTATAATATTCTTCAATAAAAAAAGCCACCCGAAAATATCTGATGGCTTTTACATAAAACTTTCTTTACTCCCCTTTAGGGGTTGGGGGTTTTCTCCTCTCTCTCACTTTCTTTATTCCATATCCTACACCACCTGCAATAAGTAATGATAATCCACCGTCTATCGGTGCATCTACATCACCACCGGGTGATGATGGTTGTGCATGGGCTTTAATACTTGTTATCACAATTAAAATTATTAATGTACATAATACTTTTAGTATTGCTTTTGTATTGTTTGAGTTGATATATTTTTTCATACTGCTTGTTTTTGGGGTTATTGATTTTGTTTTCAGTTGTTGGATTAGAGTTTCATCACTTTTTTAATAATCGAACTTTTTCCATCACTGATCTGTAATAATAACATCCCTGAAACAGTATTGCCGATATTAATATACTGTATGCCATTGGTTGCATTCACTGCTCCTATTGCTCTGCCACTCATATCTTTTATCGCAATACTTACAGGTCCCGAACTTCCCGATATTTCTACAGCCACTAAATTGCCATTGGTGATATTACCCAATACATTAGCTGTTAAACTTCCTGCACTTGGATCATTATTTAATATGGTTTTCTTTGCATTGAACGATAATTCAAATCTTTGTTCTCCATAAGTAGATGCATCTGATGTAATCGTATAGTTATAAGTATCTCCTACTTTTAGTTCTGTTTGTGTATTTAATAATTTATCATTCAGATACACTGTTGTTCCATCAGGTAAATTATTATTGTTCAGTTTAAAATTATAATCACCAGGCAATCCATATACACCAAGCGGTATAGTACTCAATACATTTCTTGCATCAATGGCCATTCTGGTGTCATCTGTTGTTCCTATCGTATAGACATTCACATTGTCGTTATAGAATTTTAGTAAGTCTGCTCGTTCTGTTCCTGATGCTGTTGCATTTGCATCCAATCTCACAAATAATTTATCTCTGAAATCCCCATTCTGTTCTACCCATAATTCTATTTGTTCTTGAATGGGTTGTACGCCAAACAAACCTGCTTGTAATGTGCCTGATGTATTGATATCAGAAGGAGTAATGCTGAAAGAAGATAAGCTGGCAGGTTGATAAGCAATTACACCGAGTACAGGAATGGTATTCGATGTATTAGAACTGCTGCTCGCTGCTACCCAACTTCCTGCATTGGTTCTTTGTGCTGATTGTGAACCACCCTGAGAAATTGTATACACATAATAATTAGTTCCTGCTGTTTGTCCGGTTAATGCTTTGCTGTTAACAGGAGCGGCATAAGGATTACCAACTAATAAAAAGTTAGAAGTACTGGTTGGTGTTACCGAAGTAGTGGCACCATTTAATGTACCACTAACACTATACGTGAATGCTGTTGGGCCTCCTGTATAAGTTAAGCCTGTAACCTCACTGGCCAATCCTCGTATAAATAATCCATAAGGTGTATTGGCCGCAACGCTTGTTCCACCATCACTCCATGTATTGGTAGTATTACTGAATGTTCTGTTATCGGCAATATGTGCTGCATTGGAACTTCCGGTTGTTTGTATACTAATACTATTATTGCTTGCAATGGTTGAGAATGTTTGTGATGTTGAGAACGGATTGGCAAAGATTCTCCAGCCTCTTTGCGGGATGATGCTTTGTTGAAGAGTAACTGAACCACTCAAATTAGCATAAGTACCGATAATCGCACCGCCGGGTGCAATCTTTAATAAACTATTTGTTGTAAATGTTCCTGAACTTAAATTTAATGTCCCCCCGATGGTTATAGCATTACCACTTAATCCACTTGCAGCTGCAATGGTTAAAGTTCCTGTACCGCTAATACCATTACCGCTATTGGTAATATTGCCGTTTACCGTTGCTGTTACACCACTGCCAATGGTTAATGCATAACTACTATTTATGGTTAGGTTTTGACAAGTAAATGAGCCGGGTGTAACACTGCTGGCAATGATGGCATCTACTGTTGAAGTTGGTGCACTATTACTCCATGTGGTACCATTCCATGTGGTAGAAGTAACTGCAGCCGCAGCAACAATATCCCAAACAATAGTACCAGTACCAGTAGCACTACCCCCATTGTTTGGTAAGGAAAATCTAAAAGTAGTACTACTTGCTTTTGTTGCAACTACATCATTCTTACCCGAACTGGTAGAAGAGCCGGAGTTAAAAGTAATAGAGGTTAAACTACCGAAATTACCTCCTGAAAAAACTAAATCAAACTCTGTAGTAAGGGAGGCTCCACCTGAAAAAGTAATGACGATTTGATTTGTTGAAGTATTAATATTTAAGACAACTGCGTTTAATCCGCCAGATAAATCAATTGGATTAGATCCTGCACTTAAACTTGTTGGTCCTATATAAACTGTTGAGGGATCTCCTTTAGCAGTTATATTTACTTTTGTGCCTGTGTATTGTGCTTTTACAAAATTAGTACTGGTAATTATTGCAAAACAAAATAGGAGCAAATAAATAGAGATTAAAGGACGTTGCTTTTTAAGTATTACATTTTTTTTATGCCTTACTATTCCCTTTAAGGAAAATATTATTTTCATACGCTTTGTTAGTTTTAAGATCTATTGTGTAAGAAGTTAATTTTATAAACTAATTAGTAATTTTTGGCTACGTATATTTTAATGTTTATGGGCGTTGAGGATAAATTCCTATTAAGCAAATCACATAATTTAGGGCTAAATATGGTTGCGCAGTTGGTACACTACCTGTTACTGAAACAGGTGCAGAAACTGGTTGCCCCCCACCTGTAAAAGCAGTTGCACTTCCTAGTACAGATGCACTAATGGGTTGTAAAGTTGTATTTGCACCTGCTGTACTATAATTCTTTGTTTGTACAGTTGTTAATCCATTACTATAATTACCTGTAGCTAAAATAGTATTGTTACCAGGAGCTGCTGTATTACCATTACCGGTATTAGCCGGAATGCTGATGGTTGCTAATGATGCACCACCTGCATTATGATTATGAGAAGGTATCTGGTTAGTTGTAAGCGTAAAGGAACTTGAGCCATTTGCCACAAAAGAATTTGACAGAGTTCCTCCGGTTTGGTTGAGCGGTATGGTAGGTAATGTTGGAGAAGTATTGGAATAACTATTTGCACCTATGGGTACCCGGCTGCGCAAATCAGGCACACCAAAATTGTGCACACCATCACCACCATAAGTTGTACCAATTAACGAATACAGCATCTGATTATTGCTAATATTTAATAACTGACCATTGCAAAATGCTAAATCATCAGGCACCCAGTTTAATGTCCATAGGAAAATTGAACCAACGTAAATTTCTTCCATGATTGTTTGGTTTTAAAGGTTAATTAATTTTGTTTCTCTTTTGAATTACTTTAATATTTCAAAAACTAATTTTTTATAGTAAAACAATTCATGACCAATATTAATTAAAAAAAATAAAAAAACATGATTTTTGTCATATCCTTCTAAAATAATATACCAAGAAATAGTTATACCTCCCTATGTTTTGGCACTACCTCTTCCCACTCTCTGCCCTACCTGCTTCGTATCAAGTCCGTTAATTAGTGGAGTATCTCCGAAGGAGTCCCGAAGCAGTCTCGAAGGAGTCCGGAAGGAAACAATGATCATCTTGTACCAAAAAAGCTTTTACGCTCATTCTTTTTTATCTGCTAATTTTATACTACTAAAATTTAAACTACAAAGCATGATGAGGCAAACAGCAAATATTATTTTATTGATGTTACTGAACTTTTGCAGCATCGCATTTTGCAATGCGCAACAAAGCAGTCGTAAAAAAATAAACTTTGATGATAACTGGAAATTTCATTTTGGAAACGCATCTGATCCGGGCAAAGATTTTAATTATGGAATAGCAACGATCTTTTCTAAATCGGGCAATGCAGCAACAACAGCCATTGATGCAAGATTCAATGATAATTTATGGAGAACAATCAATCTTCCGCACGATTGGGCAGTTGAATTGCCTTTTGTTAATGTTCCGAATTTTGATGTGGAATCGCATGGTTATAAACCGGTTGGCGGACTCTTTCCGGAAACAAGTATTGGTTGGTATCGTAAACATTTTACTGTTTCATCTGCTGATTCAGGTATTCGTTTTCAAATTCAGTTTGATGGCATTTATAGAAATGCCTCTGTTTGGATCAATGGCTTTTATTTGGGCAATAATTTGAGTGGTTATATGGGTGTATCTTACGATATTACTGATTATATAAAGTTTGATAAGGATAATGTATTGGCAGTGCGTGTTGATGCATCGCAATACGAAGGCTGGTTTTATGAAGGTGCCGGTATTTACAGACATGTTTGGTTAAATGAATATGAGAATATGCATATACAGGATGGAGGATTGTTTGTATCTGCTGATGTACAAAATAAAAATGCCCTCATTCATATTGAAACAGCTGTTGAAAATTTAAATCTTTCATCGGCAAATTGTACAGTTTATTCTTATATAACCGATCGCGATGGAAATCAAATCACGCAAACAAAAGAACAACCGCTTGCATTATCGGTTAATGAGAATAAAAAAATCAAACAAAATATTTCTATCGCTAATCCCAGGTTGTGGTCATTAGATGATCCATATTTATACAGAATTGTTTCTGTGGTTAAATCGAATGGAAAAATTATTGATCAGGTAAAAGAAAAATTTGGTATCAGAACTTTACGCTTTGATGCCAATGAAGGATTTTTTCTGAATGGTGTTCATATTAAAATACAAGGCACCAATAATCATCAGGATCATGCAGGAGTAGGAAGCGCCATGCCTGATTATTTACAATATTATAGAATTCAGCTTTTAAAAAATATGGGGGTCAATGCATGCAGAACAAGTCATAACCCGCCCACACCCGAATTTCTTGATGCTTGTGATAGTCTTGGTATGTTAGTATTAGATGAAAATCGTTTATTGAACAGCAGTCCTGAATATATGAATCAATTTGAAAAAATGATTTTGAGGGATAGAAATCATCCATCAATATTTTTATGGTCAATTGGTAATGAAGAAGGATGGATTCAAACCAATACCAATGGGAAACGAATTGCACAAACATTATTATCCAAACAAAAAGAATTGGATTCTACCAGAACAAGCACTTATGCTGCAGATGTGCCCAATGTTTTTAACGGAATCAATGAAGTAATTCCTGTTCGAGGATTTAATTATC
The DNA here is from genome assembly GCA_903832075.1 of uncultured Chitinophagaceae bacterium. GTDB lineage: Bacteria > Bacteroidota > Bacteroidia > Chitinophagales > Chitinophagaceae > CAILAF01. The sequence continues at coordinate 456 of CAILAF010000248.1, read as the reverse complement.
GTCAGTTTGCTGTTGCAGATTATCATAAAGACCACCCTAATCAACCAATCATTGGAACTGAAATGGGAAGCACTGTAACTACCAGAGGTATATATGAAAAAGACAGTATCAGAGGATATGTACCCGATCAGGATATTACTGCGCCATGGTGGGCAAGTAAAGCAGAAGATTGGTGGAAATTAGCAGCAGAAAATAATTATTGGATGGGTGGTTTTGTTTGGACAGGTTTTGATTATCGCGGGGAACCAACACCTTTTCAATGGCCTAATATAAATTCTCATTTTGGAATAATGGATATGTGCGGCTTCCCTAAAAATATTTATTATTATTATCAAAGTTGGTGGACCGATAAAGATGTTTTGCATATTTCGCCTCATTGGAATTGGAGAGATAAAGCAGCAGGATGGAATAAAAAAATTGGCGATCCTGTAGATGTTTGGGTAAATAGTAATGCAG
>CAILAF010000247.1 GCA_903832075.1 uncultured Chitinophagaceae bacterium | reverse complement strand
TCAACTTTAAACAACTTCTATATATGCAATCAATATTTTGCACAATGGGTTATTTATAATAATGGAGCAAATCTGAATCTCTTTTTTGTAAGTTACTCTATATATTCATTTGATTACCGTATTAATTCTTATTGGCCTATAAATTATCAATTTGATATTATTTGGAAAATTAATACTCTTAGTGATAATGATCTTTGGATAGCTACAACATACAATAACAAAAATTATTCAATAAAGTTAAAAGCTAAATGATGTGATATAGGCTAATCCTTTCGCAATCCTGTTGTCAGTGTCAATAAGTTGCTTTTCATATAGAGTTCAATAAATGGGGAGGAGAGATGATTTGATACAATTTTTATCTTTTTATTCTTTATGAATTCTTTCCTTTAATTATTTATTCGAAATAAATAGTTCCCTTTTTCTTAAAACCCGTTTTTTTATTAAAAATATTTAATAAAAGTTTTAGCTTTTTAATACGCTTTAAGTAACAAGGCTTTTCAAGAAACAATAACTTGAAATTATATAAGAATAGAGTATTTGTACCTACAAAATAGAGTGTAATTGCCTAATGCAAATCGGGTATTTATACTCTTTACTTTTATATCTTTTTAAATTAGTTTTATGTTTCAAAATTTTATGAATGTATTTCACTCCTTTTAATAACCTTCCGCCTTAGTTGAAATTTACCTGCCACCGGCGGCGACCTTTCCCGACATTGGGAAAGCTTCCTGCTATCGGCAGCAACCTTTCCCGGTTATGGGAAGCCTTCTTCACCGAAGTTTTGAGGTTTCCTTACGTTCTTTCAAAGCATTTTTTATAAATAAACCTGACGTGTTATTAGAACTTCAAATAACTTGTTGTCAGGCTGAGCTTGTCGAAGCCACATTTCGACAAGCTCAATGTGATCTTGAATGTAGATAAATTTAGTTATTAAAAATAGAATGGGTTAAACGTAACAAAAAAACAAAAGGAGATAAAGGATAGCTTATAGTATTGGACAGTAAGGGAAAGTTGAAGGATCTTTAAAATAGTTTAGCATAGTGATTTTTTATATCAATCTAAAAAGTGCATTTGTTAATATATTAAGATTCCCAAAATAATTTTTATAAATTTAAAACCTACCTTTATGAAAACATTCAAAACACTTTTCATTCTTTTGGCTTGTACAGCCTGTTTTAATGGTTTTTCACAGATTTATTATTCAAGGGTTTCAGGCAACTGGAACAGTACCGCCACATGGTCTCATACAGATTGCAGTAGTAATCAAATACCGACGGCAATAATACCCGGTGCAAATGATACTGTTATTATTTGTGGAAATAAAACTGTTACCATATCAGCACCTTATTCGTGCGCTTATTTAAATATTCAAAGTGGTTGTACATTATATGGTAACTCTACCAATAGTAATTTGACTGTAAATGGAGATTTAATAGAAAATGACAACTCAACATTAAACAGTTATGGTAATTTAATTGTAAACAGAAACTTACAAATAGGTAATAACGCAATATTAACGATTATTAATAATTTGGCTGTAACTGTTACTGTGACAGGAAATTTAACCTTAAATAGTGGCGCAAGATTAAACGCTAATACTATTGCTAGTGTAACCATGAATGTAACTGGAAATTTAACAATGATCACGGGATCAACGATATCTAATTATATAAATTTAACTGTAAATGGCACGTCTTCTATTAGTGGTACAATA
>CAILAF010000246.1 GCA_903832075.1 uncultured Chitinophagaceae bacterium | reverse complement strand
TTATTAAACTCTTTGTATCAATCTACATTAGAAGAACTGGGATTAGTGGCTGCTATTAGATGGTTTTCGAAAGAACAACTAAAATTATCCAAAATAAATTTCGAGATAAATTCTAATATCGGGAATGATAAACTACCAAAAGAAATGAGTTTGGTATTATTCAGAACCTATCAAGAGACTTTATCTAATATAATGATTCATTCAAAAGCAACAAGCTTATTAGTAGAGATTCATCGAAATGATAATCGTATAAGTTTGACAGTAAAAGATAACGGCGTTGGATTTGATTTAAATAATGTAAATATTGTAAACAGCCACGGTTTATTAAGCATGAGAGAAAGGATTTATACAGCGCATGGAAAATTTGAAATTAATTCTATAATTGGAAGAGGAACTTCTATTGTTGTTGAACTTCCTTTATAATTTAATTGTATAAAACTAAATTAAAGACCTCCGAGAGTATAAAAAATTTCGGAGGTCTTTTATAATACAACATATTACTAAGCGTAATAAAAAACTATTCAACTATTTTAACTTTGCCAATGCTTCTTTAATTCTAGACCAAGCTCTTTCAATATTGGTCATACTATTGGCAAAAGAAAAGCGAACACAATTCGGTTCACCAAATGCATCACCCATTACAGAAGATACATGTGCCGTATTCAATAGATACATAGAAAGATCTGCTGAATTAGTAATGTGATTTGTTCCATCACTTTTTCCATAATAATAACTTACATCAGGAAAAATATAGAATGCACCTTCGGGTTCAAAACATTTTAATCCTGGAACATCTTTTACCAATGCCAATGTTTTTTCTCTGCGGCGTGTAAACTCTTCTGTCATTTCATGCGATGGTCTTAAATCTCCTGTTAATGCTGTTACTGCTGCTTTCTGTGTGATAGAGTTTGTACCACTGGTAAATTGTCCTTGTAATTTTTCGCAAGCTTTTGCAACTTCTGTATTCGCAGCAATATATCCCAATCTCCAACCGGTCATGGCAAAACCTTTACTCAAACCGTTAATGATGATGATTCTTTCTTTCAAATCATCAAACTGTGCAATGCTTTCATGAGCACCAACAAAATTGATGTATTCATAAATCTCATCGCTCAAAATATAAATGTTAGGATATTTTCTAAACACATCGGCCAATGCTTTCAATTCATCTTTACTATACACTGCACCACTTGGATTGCATGGAGAAGAAAATAAAAATACTTTTGATTTAGGAGTAATTGCGGCTTCTAATTCTTGCGGTGTGATCTTGAATTTATTTTCAACTGTACTTCTTATCTCAACAACTTTACCGCGAGCAATTTTTACCAATTCAGAATAAGTAACCCAATAAGGTGTTGGAATGATCACTTCTTCACCTTCATCAACCAATGCTAAAATAGCATTCGCCAAACTTTGTTTTGCACCGGTAGATACAACAATGTTTTCAGGTTTATAATCTAAGTTGTTATCGCGTTTAAGTTTAAAACAAACAGCTTCGCGTAAATCTAAGAATCCGGAAACAGGTGTGTAGTGGCTCCAGTTATCATTGATGGCTTTAATTGCGGCGTCTTTAATATGTTGAGGTGTATCAAAATCCGGTTCACCTAAACTTAAATCAATCACATCAATTCCCTTGGCACGAAGCTCTCTTCCAAGCTTTGCCATTTTTAGTGTTTCGGGTTCACTGAATCTTTCTAATAAAGAAGATAATTGCTGACTCATATTCGATTGCTTTTTTTGATAGTGAGCAAATGTAAGTAAATCAAAGAAAGTAGCAGCTAAGTGGAAGAATTGTTGAAATAAAATTAGTTGTGCTCTTCAATGTCCATGTAAATCTTATATAAAGAAGTATTGACAGAGTCTTGAGTGGAAGTGCACAATAAAATACTATAAAATTTTCCTGCTGTAAATGTGGTATAATTTATTCTGGAGAAATTAGTGCTGTCATTATAAAGCACTACATTATAAGAGCCGCCTGTTAATTGCGTAAAATTAGTATAACTGCTATAAGAAGTATGATCCAAGAAATGTCTGCCGCTTTGATCTAGTTCATAAGCATTGCCCGGATAGTAAACTCTTGTATTTAAAAATAAGGGCGGGTAATAAGCTTGTGTTCTGAAGTCCAAAATTCTGACACCGCAAAATCCCGAAACAAGTCCTGTAAGATTATCTTGAATGATGGATATTTTAAAATCATAGCCTACTTTATAAACAAAACATGAATAATAATTCCCGGCAACTAAAGGTGTATTAATGTTTAAAACGGTTGCAGTTGATGAGCCCAGAAAAACCTGAATATTATTGATACCGTTAATTCCGGTAACATAGTTTGATGGAGAATAAACAGAAACGGTTCCAACTCTTGTATTATTTAATGATATACTGATATTATTAAAATCATACAATGTGCCAAAGAATTTAATATAAACAATACCGTTGTTTACCGGATTAATGCCACCGCTTCCGCTTCCTGAGCCACCACCTGTAACGGGAACTGTTATCGGTGTTGAAGAACCACCTGATGAAGAACCTGAAGATGATGTATCAACATATCTGGTACATCCCATAAAAGCAATACATAATCCAACAAAGTATATTGATAGTTTATTCAATAGTTCTTTATTAAGGACGGATAGAGTAGTATTTGCTTTTGTTTCTGTCATCTAATGATTTTTAATTAACGAAAAAAAGCTCTTTTTATTTCAAGTTTATTTATTGATGAAATAATTGGTGGCATAATAATAAGCTGAATTAATAGATGCCTTTTTATTAACCAAAATTGTAAATATGCTTTTTGGATTATTTAAGGATAGATTGTAATAAATGATTGTATTATCAACATAAATCGAAAATAAACCCGCTTTGATGGCTGTGAAATTGGTTAAAGGTTGTATCCTGAAAAAATCCAGATCTGTTCTATTATAATTTACAATAGAATCTTGGGTTTGCTGGTTTACTATAGAAATTTTGGCTGGTGTATTGGCAACGGTATTATCAACCGAATATAAAATTCTTAATTTAATATAACCAGATTGTGGTGCAGTGAGATCATCTTTTATCACACCAATTCCCGGAACACCTGTTGCCTGATTATAAATAAGAGATGAATAATAAGTATTACCTGACAAGGTTATATTGTTACTATTAATTGTAGTACCATTTGAATATGATTCAATATAAAAATTAGTAGCACCACTTGTAATAGCGTGATAAGCTGTGTCGGGTGTATTGAATAAAAAACTTTTTAAATCACTTGAAACAATGATGAAAGAATAGTTAGATGGTAAACCACCTGCCGTTAAATCTAAATTAATTACATACGCTTTGTTGGATGGGGATGCTCCTGTGTTTACAACTTTAGTGCATGAACAAAATAATATTATCAAAATGACAATCATGCTTAGCAATATTTTATTGCTGATGAATTGAAGTGATAATATGTATTTATTTGTTTTGATAACTTGAATAAATTAATTGTGTTGAATAACAGGACTGATTAACTGACCATTTCTGATATCAACAATTGCGATCGTATATATTTTACCATTTAATAAATTAAAGTTGAATGGATTGATGTAAACACTGGTTCCGATTGTTGTGTACAAAGTATAATTACTGGCAGGAACAAGAATGAAACTTTCTAAACTGTGTACTTTCTCATGATCTAAGAAATATCTTTTTGAAAAAGTAAATGTGTGGGTGCCATCAGAAATAGTAAAGTCTGCTGTACTTGCTGATAAGAAACTCCATAAATTCAGTAAACGAACTTTTGCAAAACCATTTGCAGGTGTTGTATAATCTTCTTGCACTATAGTTAATCTTGCGCCAATTCCATAGTTATAGGCAAAAGCAGTATTAATGCTGCTTGCAGCTAAATTTACCACCGTATCAGAATAAATACTGCCGTTTAGTTGTGATTGAAGTCTTATATCAGTAGCGCCGTTTGCAACATTGTAATAGCCAACTGAATTAATAT
>CAILAF010000245.1 GCA_903832075.1 uncultured Chitinophagaceae bacterium | reverse complement strand
TTAGATGAAGGAAATATTTTAAAAGCAACTGCATTAATAAAAGAAGAATGTGATAAAAGAAACGCAGGATTTATTTTAACAGATTTGGAAGATGATGAACATTTTGACTATTCGAAAACACTATTATTATAAAATGCTGAACAACCTTTTAAAAAAAATAATTAAAACAGCATCGGGCCGCACAAGATTTGTGATGGCAGTAATTGGCTTGTCGGTTGCGATGGTTTTAATTTTATCAGCTGTTCAAATACAAGTGAACTATAATGATTTATTACACAGTAAAACCAATCAGGATAGTATTGCCAATTTTTTAGTGTTGAATAAATCTATCAATAATATCAATCGAAATAATACAACAATAAGCAATGAAAATATTGATCAATTAAAAAAACAAACTTTTGTTGATGATGTTGGAATCCTTACGCCAAGCAGGTTTAAGGCTTCGGTTGAAAGTAACAGCGATCGTTTTCCTTTTGCAACAGATATTGCTTTTGAAAGTGTGCCGGCCTCTTTTATTGATGTAAATAATGTTAATTGGAAATGGGATGAGACAAGTAATTATATTCCTATCATTGCACCAAACATGTTTTTGGATTTTTATAATTTTCAATTTTCTTTATCACAAAATCTTCCACAATTAACACAGGATATTGTAAAGATCATTGTATTCAAAGTAAATATTCATACAGCTACCGGCACTATAAGTTTTAACGGTAGAATTGTTGGCTTTAGTGATCGTATAACATCTTTATTAGTGCCGCAAGAATTTATGGATTGGGCAAATAAAAAATATAATTTAGGTCAGCAGGCACAACCATCCAGAGTGATCATCAGAACAAAGGATCCCGGCAATCCTGCGCTGGTAAAGTATTTGCAAGAAAATAATTTAGTAACCGATGCCGATAAAACAAGATTCAGTAAGTATCGTCAAATTGTAAATACTGTGGTGAATATCAGTTGGATAACCGGTGCAGTGATGTTGGTATTTGCATTACTCATCTTTACATTATTCATTCAATTAACCATTGCATCCTGCAAAGAAGAAATTCAATTGCTGATTACATTAGGTACATCACCTAAACAATTGCAACATTTTTTAGTGAAACAATTTTTCCCATCAAACATTATTATCATCCTCATTTCATTATTGGCAATAAGTGGTTTGCAATATTTTGCTTATCAATTTTTAAAAGAACAAAACATATTTATCTACTTATTTATTTCTTATTATACATGGACTGCTGCATTTTTGATTCTTACGGTTTTATGGTTTGTTAATGTATTCACTATTCGCAAATACATTGCAGTGAAGGATAAATAGTTTCTTGTAATTTTAATTATGAATTTTAAATTAGATGACAGAAAACAGATGATAGTTGACAGTTGGTTTACTGTTATTACAAATCGTTTTTTACATGTCCTCTGTATTCTATCATCTGCATTCTGTTCTCTGTCATCTTACTCACAAACAGCTTTACAGCCCATTGGCTATTGGCGTGAACATTTAAATTATCAAAATACTATTCAAGTTGTAAAAGGAGATAAAATTTATTGTGCCACTTCTTTGTCGCTGTTTAGCATTGATGCAAATAACGAAGTTGAACGTTATGATAAAGTAAGCGGATTGAATGATATTGGCATGAGTTGTATTGGTTGGGATAATACCACTTCGCAATTAGTGATAGTTTATAGTAATAGTAATGTGGATGTATTGAATGGAAGTTTAGTAAATAATATTGGCGACATATTAAGAAGCACCATTAGCGGAAACAAAATTATTTATAACGTTTTTTGCAATAACGGTTTTGCATATTTGTGCAGCGGCTTAGGAGTAATTGTTGCCGACTTAAATAAATTTGAAATAAAAGACACATGGTTTATTGGTAACATCGGCAATCAAGTTAAAGTAAATGGATTTACAACTGACGGAACTTTTTTTTATGCTGCAACCGATGAAGGATTAAAGAAAGCAAACAGCAACGCCAACAATTTAGCCAATTATAACAATTGGAGCAATCTCAGTGGTAGCAATGGATTGAGCAGTGCCTCATCAAACAATGTTATTTATACAAATAATAAAATTATTGCACAGCAAAACGATTCATTATTCATTTTAAACAATAACAGTTTTAATTTTTTATACGGCGATACTTCATGGCAGATAGTAAATATCAGTGCATCATCAAATAAAATTTTAGTTTGCCAACGAAATGCAACAGGAAACAGCAGAGTGATTCAATTAAACACAAACGGAACGATTGAAAAAATTTTATCAAAACCTTCCATCATTTCATTTCCAAAAAATGCGTTATTAGATAATACGGATATTTGGATTGCCGATTATTATGGCGGGCTTTCTAAAAATGCAACGCAACAATTTATTCCTAACGGACCATTAGGTAGTGCTGATGGTGATTTAATTTTCTCAAACAATACTTTATATGCTGCCGCAGGAAGTGTGGATGATGCATGGAATTATTTATATAACCGAAACGGCATTTATAATTTTACCAATGATGTTTGGAATGATGTCGGTTATTTTAATACACCTGTTTTAGATACAACACTTGATTTTATTGCATTGGCCGCAGATTCGCGTGATGGCAGCATTTGGGCGGGTAGTTATAGCGGCGGATTGGTGAATATGAATAATAATAATTTTAAAATTTATAAACAAAAATATTTGCAAGCAGCAATTGGTGATGTAAATAGTTTTCGCGTTAGTGGATTGGCGTTTGATCAAAATAATAATTTATGGATCAGTAATTATGCTGCACCGCAAGATTTAAAAGTGATGAAGGCCGATGGCACATTTAAATCGTTTTCTATTCCGTTTACACATTTTGAAAATGCATTAAGTCAAATTGTTGTTGATGATGCTAATCAAATTTGGATGGTTAGTCCGCGTGGTAATGGTGTGTTTTGTTTTACTTACGGAAATAATATTGATGTAGCATCAAATTATCAATGGAAATATTTTCAAACAGGAATTGGTCATGGAAATTTACCAAGTAATAATGTGTATTGCATAGCAAAAGATAAAAATAGTTTTATTTGGATTGGAACAGATAATGGTATTGCGGTTGTGCAATGTGCAACTTCTATCTTTCAACAAAACTGCGATGCAGTGTTGCCGGTTGTTCAGCAAGGCGCATTTGCGGGATATTTATTTTTTGGTCAGCAAGTGCAATGTATTGCCGTTGATGGCGCCGACAGAAAATGGATTGGCACAAAAAATGGTGTTTGGTTAATCTCTCCCGAAGGCGATCAAATTATTTATAATTTTACTGCAAGCAATTCTCCATTATTAAATAATGATGTAAGAAAAATTGCCATTGATCCAATAACAGGCGAAGTTTTTATTTCTACATTCAGCGGTATTTGCAGTTTTAGAAGTACTGCAACAGAAGCAACACAAACAGCAAGTAATGTTTTAGTATTTCCCAATCCGGTTCCTCCCAATTATAATGGAACCATTGCCATTCGCGGATTAGCAGATAATTCTTTAGTAAAGATTGCTGAGTTAAATGGAAGATTAGTTTATCAAACAAGATCATTAGGCGGACAAGCTATTTGGAATGGAAAAAATTATAAAGGTGAAACAATTGCAAGCGGCATTTATTTAGTGATTATCAGAAGTGATGATGGCACAGAAAAAATTGTCACCAAGATTGTGATGGTTGGGGGAAGATGATTCTTGCATTGCAGGTTGAAGTGTGCGACGCAAGGAACGTTGAGTAATGAACTTTTGCTTGTTTAAAAATTAATCTTTCAAAAAACTTTCAGCTTCTTACATTTGCACAATTTGATTAAAATGAGCAAAGCACTTTCTTCCAACGAATCTATCCCTTCTTCCAGGAAAAAAATTATTGTATTGGGCAGTGGTCCTAATAGAATTGGGCAAGGCATTGAGTTTGATTATTGTTGTGTACATGGTTTATTAGCTATTAAAGAATGCGGCTACGAAGCCATTATGATTAATTGCAATCCTGAAACTGTTTCTACTGATTTTGATATGGCCGATAAATTATATTTCGAACCGGTGTATTGGGAACATTTATGGGAGATCATTGAATTGGAAAAACCCGAAGGCGTGATTGTGCAATTAGGCGGACAAACAGCTTTGAAATTATCAAAACGCTTACACGAAAAAGGAATTAAGATTATCGGTACTTCTTATGATGATATGGATATTGCAGAAGACAGAGGAAGATTCAGTGATCGTTTAAAAGAATTAGATATTCCTTATCCTGAATACGGAACTGCATTTACTGCTGATGAAGCAATTGCTGTTGCCAATAAAGTTGGTTATCCTGTTTTAGTAAGACCAAGTTATGTGTTGGGCGGACAAAGAATGCGAATTGTTATTAATGATGATGAAGTAGAAAACGCAGTAGTGAGTATATTAAAACATATTCCTGATAATAAAATTTTGATTGATCATTTTTTAGATCGTTGTCAGGAAGCAGAAGCAGATGCAATTTTTGACGGAGAGAATTTTCATGTGATGGGTGTAATGGAACATATTGAACCTGCAGGCATTCATAGTGGTGATAGTAATGCAGTTTTACCTGCATTTAATTTAACGCCATTGGTTGTTGAAACAATGGAACATTATAGTGAAAAAATTGCAAGAGCATTAAACATTAAAGGACTCATCAATATTCAGTTTGCCATTAAAGATGGTAAAGTATATGTGATAGAAGCCAATCCCAGAGCCTCTCGTACCACTCCATTCATTGCAAAAGCTTATGGCATTCCATATTTAAATATTGCAACAAAAGTGATGTTAGGTGCAAACAAACTAACAGATTTTGTGATGGAGAAAAAATTAAATGGTTATGCCATTAAAGAACCGGTATTTAGTTTCGATAAATTTCCCGGCGTTAGTAAAGAATTAGGACCGGAAATGAAAAGTACCGGTGAAGCTATTCGTTTTATAAAAGATTTGAGAGACCCTTACTTCAGAACTTTGTATAAAGAAAGAAGTATGAACTTGAGTAAATAAAAAAAGAGCTGCAAAATTTGCGGCTCTTTTTTATCATGTAATTTATAATTCAACAATTCTATTCTTTATTGAATACATCGCCAATCCCATTCTGGTATGAACTTTTAATTTTTCGAATAACGCATTTCTATAATCATCCACTGTTCGAGGACTCACAAACATTTTCTCTGCAATATCTTTATAAGTTAATTCGGTGCAAATCCATCTTAAAAATTCTTTTTCTTTTTCGTGCAACGAAATGGGTTCAATAGCTTGATCTAAATCTTGATGTAATCCACTAATTACTTTACCGGCAATCGTATCAGATAAATAAAAATCTTTTTTGATGACAGAATCCAATGCAACTTTTAATTCTTCTGGAGTAACATTTTTCATAACATATCCTTTGGCACCCAATCGCATCATCCGAATGATTGTTGTTTCATCACTTTGCATGGAGAGTGCCAGAATTTTTATCTGCGGATAATTTTTATATAACCATTTTGCTGTTTCAAATCCATCCATCTCAGGCATATTAATATCCAACAGTACAATATCCGGAACCACAGAAGAAGAAATTTTTTCAATCAATTCTTTTCCATTCACAGCTTCAAGCACCACTGCATAATTGTCAAACCCTGCAATTAATCTTGCCAATGCACTGCGCATTAAAGTATGATCATCTGCAACTGCTACTTGGTACATTTTTTTTGAACTAAGAACCATAAATATTTTTTCTTAAGCTGTTTAGCCGACAATTAAAGGTAAAACAATTGTAACGTTTGTTCCATTACCTTCTTCACTATTTATTAAAAATTTAGCACCAATTAATTTTGCACGATTAATCATACTTTTTAATCCTACACCACCGGAAGAAGATGGCTTATTTTGTTTTTCAGCAACATTAAAACCAACACCATTGTCTTTAATTGACAATGTAAAAATATCATTTGCAGAAAAATCAATACCGATATTAATTTGAGTTGCCTTTGAATGTTTTAAAGCATTATTCAATACTTCCTGAAACATACGAAAAAGAAAAATTGATTTTTGCGAATCCAATTGTTCTTCTTTTTCTGTACCAGTCTTTACTAAATCAATTGCTACTAATCCTGTTTTACGAATGGCTTCAATTTCAAATTCAATAGCACTTCTTAATCCGATATGAGAAATGCGATCGCTATGTAAACTTTTGGTTAAATGTGAAAGATCAACAATTGCTTTATTAAGAATTTCCTTTGCATTTTGAATACTTTCAAATGCAAGATGTGATTGGTCAATAGCTAAATTAGACAAGGATAATTTTACAACCGATAATAATTGCCCGATATTATCATGCAATTCCTGACCAATTGTTTTTAAAGTTTTTTCCTGAATTTCTAATTGACTGCGCAATAATCCCTGATCATATTCTTCTTTTAATGCTACTAATTCTTTTTCGTGTGCATGCTGGCGTTTTTGATAGATGAAAAGAATAAGTACAACAAATAGTATTAAGCCCAGTGCTAATAACCCGCCTATGATAATGATGGAGAGGATTTCCTGATTTTGATCCGGCATAAATAAGCTATAGTAAACATTAAATATAATAAAACATTCATTGTGATGATAATCTCATAAATATTATGAATAATAACATTTGGAAAACTCATCATAAATTTGCCCAAGCCATAAATAGGAAAACTGCATGCATAAAAAAATAATAATCCCGAACATATCCAAAATGCAGGTTGCCTCGCAATATTAACCGATTCCTTGGTCTGGAATAATTCAATAAAATAATATAAACAACAAGCTATTAGAACTACGCAGCCTATAGCATAAGTAACCGAATGAAAAGTTGCTAATCCTTGAATAAACAAAATATTAATCAACGCAATACCAAAATATACAATGGAAATAATTTTAAGAATTCTACTTGCTTTCACGCTTTTAACCATGTAGCTTATTAGCCATATATAAAATAAAAACTCGAAGGCAGTAAAGAAATTATAAAGCATGGCTGTTTGCTTTTGTTTA
>CAILAF010000244.1 GCA_903832075.1 uncultured Chitinophagaceae bacterium | reverse complement strand
TAACTGTAAAAATATTTCCCGGACTGAATCATTTATTTCAACATTGCACTAAATGCACCGTGAATGAATACGGAGAATTGGAAGAAACATTTTCAACAGAAGTATTGGACGTGATGGGACAATGGCTTACTAAAAATATTATTCAATCAAAATAACATTCATTTACATCAATAAAAGCAGTAACAATTAGTTACTGCTTTTTTGTTGTAATTTTCTGTCATGAATTATTTAGCACACGCTTATCTTTCTTTTAATCATGAAGAAATTTTAGTGGGAAATATGATTAGTGATTTTGTAAAAGGAAAAAAGAAATTTGATTATTCAACCAATATTCAAAAAGGAATTACACTGCATCGCTTAATTGATGAATTTACCGATAAACATGAAGCAACCAAGGAAGCCAAAAAGTTTTTAAAACCCTCAGTAGGATTGTATTCCGGCGCATTTATTGATTTAGTGTATGATCATTTTTTAGCAAACGACACCAATGAATTTACAAGCGCCGAAATACTGAAAGAATTTATAACAACAACATACGATCAATTAAAGAAACATCACGATAGTTTTCCTGAAAAATTTAAACGCATGTTTCATTATATGCATTCGCAAGATTGGTTATTTAATTATCGTTTTTTATGGGGAGCTGAAAAAAGTTTTGGAGGCGTTGCCAGAAGAGCGGTTTATCTTGAAACTGGAACGACGGCATTTGAAGCGTTTGAAAAAAATTATGATGCATTAAAAATTTGCTACAGAAATTTTTTCCCCGATTTAAAGAAATTCTCTTTATCACAATTACAAACATTGTAACTAATGTGCGGTATAGCCGGAATCATATCACCCCATTCATCTTTCATTCAGAAAGAAAAATTAAATGCGATGTCACATTCATTGCAACACCGCGGACCTGATAGCGAAGGCATTTGGATAAATGAAAAAAATACCGTTGCATTTGCTCATCACAGATTATCAATAATTGATTTAAGTACCAATGCTAATCAACCCTTACATTATTTACATTACACCATAATTTTTAATGGTGCCATTTATAATTATGTTGAATTAAAAAATGAATTAGTAATAAAAAATTATCAATTTATAACAAAATCAGATACTGAAATAATTGTTGCTGCATTTGATTATTGGGGTAAAGATTGTTTGCATCATTTTGATGGAATGTTTGCATTTGTAATTTATGATGCAAGAAAAGACGAAGTGTTTATTGTAAGAGATAGGTTTGGAGAGAAACCATTATTTTATTCTGCACAATTTGCTGAAAGAGGAAAATTTGATCAATTTATTTTTGCAAGTGAAATTAAAGCCTTATGGGCATCGGGTTTGCCAAAACAATTGAACGGCACCATGATGTTGAATTATTTAACGCTTGGCCATACAAATAATTTTTTAAAAAAGACGGAAACATTTTATAATAATATTTTATCGTTACCAGCAGGACATTATTTAACCATTCAACCATCATTAGGAAAAGTGCAAATGAAAAGATGGTATGAATTAAATTACGAAATACAAAATTCGAAATACGATTTAAATAAAGATGAAATTGCGGTTGAAAAATTTACCGAGTTATTCAAAACATCCATCAACAGAAGATTAAGAAGCGATGTAAATATTGGAACAAGTTTAAGTGGCGGTATTGATAGTTCTTCTATTGTTGCAATGAGTCAGCAATTATTATCCAAACATTTATCACATCAATGTTTTACTGCCGTCTTTCTGGATTTTGAAAAAGATGAAAGCATTTATAGCAAACAAGTTGCCGATCATTTTAAATTAAAACAACATACCATTGAAGTAACTGTTGATGATTGGATCAATAATTGGCAAACACTTACTTATCATCAGGAAGAACCATTGCAAAGTACAAGTGTGTTAACACAATTTATGGTTTATCGACTTGCAAAAGAAAATGGAATAAAAGTTTTATTAGACGGACAAGGTGCTGATGAAATTTTAGGTGGGTATAAAAAATATGCGCATTGGTATTTGCAAGAATTATTGAAAAATGATTTTTCCTCTTTCAAAAAAGAAAAAAAACTTTTGCAACAAAATAATTTTCTTGAAAACTGGAATTGGAAAAATTATGCTGCCGCTTTTTTCCCAGAAAAAGCTGCTAAGCAATTACAACTAAACGCAATCAATCAGCAAAATCATTATTCATTTATTCAAAAAGACTTTTTGCATCAATATCAAAATAAAAATTCTTTACAAAAGCCCGTTGTTAAAGGATTAGAAGACATTTTATATTTTGATACTTTTCATTCGGGATTATCTACTTTATTGCGTTATGCCGATAGAAATTCAATGGCAAATTCAATTGAAGTTCGATTACCATTTTTGTTTCATGAATTAGTAGAATTCATTTTTTCATTACCATCATCATTTAAAATAAAAGATGGCTTTACAAAACTTATTTTAAGAAAAAGTATGAATAAATTATTACCAAACAATATTACATGGCGTACTGATAAAATTGGTTACGAACCACCGCAACAACAATGGATGAATAACAAACAAATTCAAGAAATGATTCAAGAAAGCAAAAGAATATTAGTGAACAAAAATGTTTTAAAACAAAAAGTATTGAATCAATCTATTCACCCATCAACAGCGCATGAAGCAAATAATTTTGATTTTAGATATTTATCAGCCGCTGCGATATTCTAACAATATCGCATCTTTGCACTTTCAAAAAAATATACAAATGAAACTCGCAACAAAATTTATACATGCAGGCACAGAGCCTGATCCTACAACAGGTGCAATCATGACACCAATTTATCAAACATCCACTTATTTACAATCTGCTCCCGGTGTTCATAAAGGATATGATTATTCACGTGCAGGAAATCCTACTCGAACTGCATTGGAAGAAGCTTATGCGCAAATTGAAAATGGTAAATATGGATTGGCTTTTAGTAGCGGTGTTGCTGCAACTGATGCAGTGATAAAATTATTAGAACCCGGCGATGAAATTATTGCTGCGAACGATATGTATGGAGGAACATATCGTTTGTTCACTAAAATTTTTGAAAAGTTTGGATTGAAATTTCATTATGTGAATATGCAGGATGCAAATAATATTAAAGCACACATTAATAAAAAAACAAAATTAATTTGGACAGAAACGCCAACTAATCCGTTAATGAATGTTGTGGATATTGCTGCCGTTGCTAAAATTGCAAAGAAGAATAAAATATTATTGTGTGTTGATAATACTTTCGCTTCACCTTATTTACAAAATCCTTTAGATCTCGGTGCTGATATCGTTATGCATTCTGCAACAAAATATTTAGGCGGACATAGTGATGTTATTCAAGGTTGTTTGGTAATGAATGATGCCGCATTAAGAGAAAAATTATTTTTCATTCAAAAATCTTGCGGCGCTGTTCCTGGTCCGATGGATTGTTTTTTAGTATTGCGTGGCATTAAAACTTTGCATGTTAGGATGCAACGTCATTGTGAGAATGGAAAAAAGATTGCACATTTTTTACGCAATCATCCAAAGATTAAAACCGTTTACTGGTGCGGGTTTAAAGACCATCCGGGTTATACTGTTGCCAAAAAACAAATGCGTGATTTTGGCGGAATGATGAGTTTTGAATTAAAAAATGACAGTGCCAAAGAAGTAAAAAGAGTTTTATCATCAACCAAATTATTTTCTTTAGCTGAAAGTTTAGGCGGCGTAGAAAGTTTAATTAATCATCCTGCTACAATGACGCATGCTTCCATTCCAAGAGAAGAAAGAATAAAAAACGGATTAAGTGATGGCTTAATAAGATTGAGTGTTGGTATTGAAGATGCGGATGATTTGATTGAGGATTTAAAAAAAGCCATTCGTTAATGAATAGTAAGGAACTCAAAATATTTTTAGATAAAAAGGTTGATGAATACAATCAACCTTTTTTTATTAAAAATGATCCCATTTGTATTCCGCATTTATTTTCTAAACAACAGGATCTTGAAATTGCAGGTTTCTTTGCTGCAACTTTTGCTTGGGGACATCGAACCATCATCATTAATAAATCGAAAGAGTTAATGCAATTGATGGAAATGCAACCTCATCAATTCATTTTATATCATAATGATAATGATCTCAAAAAAATATTATCATTCAAACACAGAACATTTAATACAACTGATCTTTTATATTTCATCGAATTCCTTAAACATCATTATTCCAATCATCATTCTTTAGAAAATGCTTTTAGCAGACATGGGAATGATATTGAACAAATGTTGATTGGCTTTCATCAATATTTTTTCTCACTGCCAGATATTCCATTCAGAACTAAAAAACATATTGCAACTCCATTTAAAAAATCTAACTGTAAAAGATTAAATATGTTTTTGCGATGGATGGTTCGTAAGGATAATAAAGGTGTTGATTTTGGTATTTGGAAAAATATTTCTCCATCACAATTAATTTGTCCGATTGATGTTCATGTGGCAAGAGTGGCGAAACGCTTGAATTTGCTGCATCGCAAACAAATTGATTGGGATGCTGCAATTGAATTAACAAATCACTTACACGAATTCGATAAAAACGATCCTGTTAAATATGATTTTGCTTTGTTCGGATTAGGTGTAATGGAAAAATTCTCTTGATTCCTTTATTTTAAACATCCAATTCTCACGGTTCATTGAATTTTATACACTCTTTAATTTGTTTTATGGTGTTTTTAATGCAAAAAAATATGTTGCGTTAAAAACAGTAGATACTTTTACAACCTAAAAACCAATAAATATGAGGCAAATCATTAAAACAAGCATTATCACTTTCGTTATGTTCTTTATTGCAAGAACAATTATTTTCCCCTTAATTGACGGAAAGCCTTTATTTACCGGCGGAATCAGCAGCAATATCCTTGCTTCCACAATTAATACAATCGCATTTGTATTGATATATGAGTGGTTAGCTATAAATTCGATTGTTAAAACAAAAATTACTGGAAAATAACTCATCAACGGAAGACATTGAGTTGTATCAACTTAATTTAATTGAATTAGCCGATTATATTAATCGGCTAATTATTTCTGATTTCTCCAAACTGGTAAATCTCTTATACCGTATTGATGTTAGCGAGAAAAAATTAAAGACAATTTTACAAGAATATCCTAATAAAGATGCAGGTATGATTATTGCACAATTAATCATTGAACGCCAACAACAAAAAGCTGCATCTAAAGTAAACTTCAAACAACCTTCCACCGATATTCCCGAAGATGAAAAGTGGTAATATGTTTCTACTACCTTTGACGACAAATAATTTGTCGAATGAAATTAGTTTCTTACATACGAGATGGTCATGATCAATTAGCTTTTTTAGTAAATGATTTTTTATACGATTGCGATTTGGTTCATCCCGAATTACCAAACAGCATGAATATGTTCTTAAATTTTTGGGAAGAAACTTTTCCCATTGCAGAAAAAGTTAATGCTGCAATTAAAGATGGAAGAATTGATTCAACCAAAGGCATTTCATTAAATGATGTTCAACTATTAGCACCTATTCCTTTTCCAACAAGTTGCAGAGATAGTTATAATTTTCGTCAACACGTTGAAGCAGTTAGTAAAAGCCGCGGTGTGCCTATGCTTGCCGAGTTTGATCAATTTCCTATTTTTTATTTTACGAATCATCATTGCATACAAGGACCGGGAGAAATACAATGTATGCCTGATCATTTTGAGCAATTAGATTTTGAATTAGAAGCTGCTATTGTGATTTGTAAACAAGGAAGAAATATTGTTGCCGAAGAAGCAGATCATTATATTGGCGGATTGATGATTATGAATGATATGAGCGCAAGACGTTTGCAAATGGAAGAAATGTTATTGAATCTTGGTCCTTCAAAAGGAAAAGATTTTTCAACAGTTATTGGTCCTTGTTTGGTGACATTAGATGAGTTAGAAAATTTTGAAGTGGCTGCAAAAGAAAATCATGTTGGAAAGAATTGGAATTTATCAATGAAATGTTTTGTGAATGGAATGCAAGTGAGTGAAGGAAATTTGAGTGATATGAATTTTACATTTGCCGAAATTATTGAACGTTGCAGTTATGGAGCGACTATTTTTCCCGGAGATATAATTGGTAGCGGTGCAGTTAGTACCGGTTGTTTTTTAGAATTAAATGGAACAGGAAAATTAAATGATGTCAATTATACCGAGCAATGGTTGCAAGAAGGCGATGTGATTGAAATGGAAATTGATGGATTAGGAAAATTAAAAAACACGATTATAAAAGAAGAAAGTCATTTATCAATTTTAGCAAAGAAAAAATAAATGAAAAAAATATTCTCACTCTTAATATTTTCTATTACCACTTTTTCTGGTTTCAGTCAAACAATAGAAAATCAAAAAAAAACAAATGAACAAGCGTTTCTTGAATTTATACAATCCAATCCTGATAAGGCTTCGCTGCAAATTATTAGAAATGATACAGTGGCAGTATCTTATCATGCCGAAAGAAAAATGCCATTGGCAAGTACTGTAAAAATTATCATTGCCATTGAATATGCAAAACAAGTTGCTGCGAAATTGCAAAATGAAAATGAATTAATTAAGGAAACTGAACTTAATAAATATTATATACCAAACACTGATGGCGGCGCTCATCCTGCATGGAAAAATTTTTTATCAAAAAAAAATATAGATATTTCTAATGGTTTTCCATTAAAAGAAATTGTAAAAGGGATGATCATTTTCAGTTCTAATGCCAATGCAGAATTTTTAATGGACAAGTTGGGATTGAATAATATCAATAAAACTTATGAAACATTAATTCAACAACACGATCCTATTTATCCAATTGTTTCGGCATTGTTTGTTGCTAATCAAATTAAATTATCCGGCGATTCTTTATTGAATAAACTTCGTTCATTAGATAATAATATTTATATAAAATATTGTAACCAAATTCATCAACAATTAAAAAGTGATACAACAGGAAATTTTAAAAAATCATTACCATTTCTTTCCTTTGAAATACAAAAAATATGGTCTGATCGTTTACCCGGTTCAAATGCAAAAGAATACGCAGCATTAATGCAGAAAATAGTTAACAGAAAATATTTTACCGATAAAGTCCAAATTGTTTTAGATGAAATTTTACAATGGCCAATGGAATTAAACCCCGCCAACAAAACAGTTTACAAACAATTAGGTATGAAAGGTGGTTCAACTGCATTTGTACTTACGCTTGCCGGATTTGCAGAAGATTTACATAATAACAAAACTACGCTTTGCGTAATGTTTAATAATTTAACAATTGCCGAAGGAAGTTTTTTACAACAACGTTTAAATAGTTTTATAGCAACTGCTTTTAGCAACGAAATTTTTATAGCACAATTAAAAAAAGAATTACATTAACTATGCTTTCAATCAATATTCAAGAATTACCCATTCAACAAAAACAAGCTTGGTTGCAATACGCTGTAGCCCCACGTCCTATTGCATTTGCAAGCACAATTGATAAAAATGGAAATGGAAATTTAAGTCCCTTTAGTTTTTTTAATTTGTTTTCAATCAATCCGCCAATCGTTATTTTTTCTCCTTCACGCAGTGGAAGAGATAATCATCTTAAACATACTTTACAAAATATTTTAGAAGTACCGGAAGTAGTAATAAATATTTGTGATTACAATATGGTGCAACAAATGAGTTTAAGCAGCTGCGAATTTCCAAAAGAAGTTGATGAATTTATTAAAGCCGGATTTACCAAAGAAAAATCTTCATTGATTAAACCGCCAATGGTAAAAGAAGCAAAAGTAAAAATGGAATGTAAAGTGAATGAAGTAAAAAGTTTAGGAGATAATGCCGGAGCCGGACAATTAGTTATTGCTGAAGTATTGTGCATGCATGTTGATGAAAGTATTTTAAATACAGAAGGAACAATGATTGATCATAAAAAATTTCATCAGGTTGCAAGATTAGGCGGCGATTATTATGCCGTTATGAACCAACAAAATTTATTTACAGTTCCAAAACCAAACAAAGAATTAGGCATTGGTGTTGATGCTTTGCCTGAAAGCATTAAAAACAGCAAAACCTTAACAGGCAACGATTTGGGGCTTTTGGCCAATGTGCAATCTATGCCGTTTATAAATCCCGCATTTGATGATGAGAGATTAAAAAGCATCATTCAATATTTTTCTGTAAACCCGCATGAAATGGAAAATGAATTGCATTTATATGCCAAAGAATTATTAGAGAAAGGGAATGTTAATGATGCATGGCAAGTTTTGTTGACTGGCGAGAATGTGTAAATTTATACATGAAATATTTTTTACTTCTATTGTTTTTTATTTTTTCTGTTGTTTGCCATGCACAATTTATTGATTGCAAAGTATTAGATGCCGATACAAAACAACCTTTGTATTATGCCACCATTTATTATAATCATCAAAAGCTAATAACATTTAGTGATAGTGCCGGTAATTTTTTCTTTCAAAAAGATTTTTTAAAAGATAACGATAGCACAAAAATTGAGTTTATAGGTTATCAAACATCATGTTTTTCAAATAATGAAATTGCTGAGAATAAAATTTTTTATCTCCACAAAAAAACCAATGCTTTACAAGATTTAGTAGTTAAGAATTGTAAAGAATATGAAGAAAAAGAAATTGATTATAATTATGTAAAGATGGATAGTTACTGGACATGCTCTCCTATCTTTAATGGCGAATTTATTTCTCACTTTCAAAATCAAAATAATATTACCGGCTATATTACTGCAATAAAATTGCAAACCCCTCCCTTCGTTTTAAGTTCCCAAAACTTTTCAATACCATTACTATTACATTGGTATGAGTGGGACAGTATAAAAAAAGTGCCGGGCAAAGAATTAACCGATACCAATATTTTAATATTCGCTTATAAACATGGCAAAAACAAAATAGAAATTCCTGATAAGAAAATTTACTTTGATAGCAATGGCATTGTAATTGGATTGCAATTTGTATACCCAAGTGAATTAGAAAAAAAATTTCTGCAATTAAATACACATGATGAAATACAAAAGTTTAGAGATAAAAACGTGTGGTCATTTGGAGTTGTTGAAAACGCTGATGACTATTCTATTTTTAAAGTAAAAATTAAAGGAGATATTTATTTTAATCCGCCTAAACGGAATAATAAAAATTTAAAACCTGCACTCAACTTTACTGTTAAAACTTGTAAATAAATTTTACAAATCTCCCAACTGCGGTCGCATTAAAATTTCTTCCACACATGCCTGCGGCGATAATTGTGCAGCCGCATAAACCATTTTTGCAACATCATCTGCTTGCATTATTCTTTTTTCATCAACTCCGCTACCAATCCAACTTTCTGTAAAAGCAGCGCCGGGTAAAACCGCTGTAACCTTTATGTGGTAAGGTTTTAACTCTTCACGCAAATTTTTATTAAAACCCAACATTGCAAATTTACTAATGCTGTAACTGCCGCCATTTGCATAAGCATTGATTGATGCAATGGAACAGATATTAAAAATATGCCCACTTTTATTATTCATCATTTTTGGTAACAATGCTCTTGTTAAATGATAAGCACTGTACAAATTTGTTTCAATCATTTTTTCCAACACACCATCTTCCTCATTATGAACAGAGCCCGGCAAAAACTGTCCGGCATTATTTATTAAAATATCTATAACACCAAATTGCAAACACCATTCAGCAAAAGATTGTGTTTCGTCTTTTATACTTATATCTGCAGAATAAGAATGAATAATTGATTGCGGAAATAGTTTACGCAATTCATCTGCCGATTTATTTAATACCTTTTCGTTTCTTGCACACATCAATAAAATATTTCCTTGCGCTGCAAATTGTTTTGCAATAGCATAACCCAAACCTTTCGATGCGCCTGTTACAACTACAATCATAAATAAATATTTAGAACTACGAAGTACGATTTTTTTTTGATTGGATACTTTAATTCTTACCTCGTATTTTCGGCAAATGAAATACAAACACCTTTTTTTTGATTTAGATCATACCCTTTGGGATTTTGATTTAAATGCGAAGAATGCAATAACCGACCTTTATAGTGAATTTGAACTGCATACTACGGTAACAGATGACTTTGAGGATTTTTATAGTAAATATATTTTCC
>CAILAF010000243.1 GCA_903832075.1 uncultured Chitinophagaceae bacterium | reverse complement strand
GAAGGCGTACGCCTTCGCGTTTGTTTATTTTTTATTGATTCAAATTTTCGCTTACTTTGTCTTATTAAATTAAATTTTATGGGAGATTTATTTGCACCGCAACATATTATTTGGATAGTGTTGTTATTTCTGCTTTTTTTTGGCGGGAAAAAAATACCTGAATTGATGAGAGGTTTAGGTAAAGGAATCAGAGAATTTAAAGATGCAAAAGATAATGTAAAGAAAGAAATAGAAGGACATATAAATGAGGAATCATCTGATAAAACTTCACATTCTTAGTTATACATTTTTTGTGTCAACTTCTTAATTATTTCTACAGTTTTGGATTTATCAAGACAAATTATCCATGCTTTTGTAAATGAGTTTATTTAAAAAAAAATCAACTTCATCGGAAACTGCAGAAATGTCTTTTTGGGATCATATCGATGAACTAAGAAAACATTTATTTCGTAGTGTAGTTGCTATTGTTGCTGGAGGAATTATTGTTTTTATTTACAAAGATTTTATTGTAAAGAAAGTATTGATGGGGCCGACGCATCCTGATTTTCCAACTTATACTTATCTCTGTAAATTTGGAAGGGCATTGGGAATGGGTGACAATCTATGCTTAAATAAAGTCAATGTACGAATGCAGAGCAATACTGTTGCTGCACAGTTTAATGTTTTTTTGAATATTATTTTAATCGGTGGATTTATTATTGCATTTCCATATATTTTTTGGCAGTTCTGGAAATTCATAAAACCTGCATTAAAGAAAAACGAATTACAGAAAACAAATGGTGTAATTTTTTGGGTTTCGTTTCTTTTTTTTATAGGAGTATTATTCGGCTATTTTGTAATTGCTCCTTATACGATTAACTTTTTTTCTAATTTTTCTTTAGATGAAAATATTGAAAATATTTGGACAATTGCCAGTTATTTTAATACCATGATGCCGTTGGTATTGGGTAGTGGGCTTGCATTTCAGCTTCCATTGGTTTTATATTTCTTAGCAAAAATTAGTGTGGTAAGTTCTTCGTTCTTAAAAAAATATCGCAAACATGCTGTATTAATCATAACTGTTGTTGCATCTATTATTACTCCACCAGATATATTAAGTACTATTATTTGTAGCATTCCTTTAATCATTTTATACGAAATAAGTATTTTGCTTTGTGTTAGAGTAGAAAAGGATAAAGTAAAGGAAGATAAAGAATGGAGTTAATAAAATAATTTAAATTTTTTAGAATTTGTTTTCATTCACTTCAATAAAAAATTATCATACATTTTTAGCAGATCATCCTAATGGATGTAAGATTGCTGTTAATCATTTCTTATCTAAGATTGAAGAAAATAAGCATCTCAATTCTTTTTTGGAAGTTTACGCTGAGGAAGCAATTCAGCTTGCTAAAGAATTAGATATAAAAAGAAATTCAGGTAAAAAGATTGGCAAACTTCATGGAGTAATTGTTTCGTTGAAAGATGTAATTGCTTATAAGGGTCATCACTTATCTGCTTCATCCAAAATTCTTGCAGGGTTTACTTCAATATATGATTCAACTGTTGTAAAAAAATTGTTAGAAGAAGATGCTATAATTATTGGAAGGAATAATTGTGATGAATTTGCAATGGGAAGTAGTAATGAGAATTCTGCATTTGGATTTGTAAGAAATGCAATGGATGAAAATAAAGTTTCTGGAGGCTCTTCAGGTGGTTCTGCAGTTGCTGTTCAAGCTGGTTTATGCATGATAAGTTTAGGAAGTGATACTGGCGGTTCAGTCAGGCAGCCAGCGGATTATTGTGGCGTAATTGGTTTGAAACCATCTTATGGAAGGATATCACGATATGGATTAATTGCGTATGCTTCATCTTTCGATCAAATTGGAATTTTTGCAAATAGTGTTGATGATGCCGCTTTATGCTTAGAAGTTATCGCTGGTAAAGATGAATTTGATAGTACTGTTTCTGAGAAAATTGTACCTCAATATTCAACGCTAATTCATCAATCTTCAAAAAAATATCGGATTGCTTATTTTAAGCAAGCATTAGAACATCCGTCATTAAATCCCGAAATTGCGAGCTCAATTCTGTCGGTTTTAGAAATTTTAACAAAAAAAGGACATTTTGTTCAAGCTATTGATTTTGAACTTCTTGAATATGTTGTTCCAACTTACTATATTCTTACAACCGCAGAGGCATCAAGTAACCTTTCGCGTTTTGATGGGATTAAATATGGGTATAGATCGAACTCAACAAATGCAGATTTGACAGAACTTTATAAACAAACAAGAAGTGCAGGTTTCGGGAATGAAGTTAAGCGAAGAATTATGCTTGGTTCTTTTGTATTAAGTTCTGGGTATTATGAAGCTTATTATACTCGTGCTCAGCAAGTTAGGCGGACTCTAAGTAATCAAGTTAATCGAATTTTTTCTGAGTATGATTTAATTATTTCGCCTACGGTTCCTTCAACTGCTTTTAATATTGGCGAGAAGACGGATGACCCAATTAAAATGTTTCTAACTGACATTTATACAGTATTTGCAAATCTTGTTGGAATACCCGCTATTTCCATTCCTATCTTCAAACATAGCAATGGTATGCCTTTCGGCTTGCAATTAATGAGTTCTCATTTTAATGAGGTACTTTTGCTCGCGCTCTCAAAAGAAATGATGCAATCGTAGCAACATTCTATTTAAGACATCTTTTTTGTTTTTATTTCCATAACTGATAGCTGCTGTACGAAATAATAGTTATGAAAAAAATCGGAAGCTTTACTAATATCATATTTACTTCTTTCAAGTTTAAACTTGAGGTAGTAGTATTTTTGGTTTTTGCATTGGCTATAATGTCTTTTAAAAATGCAAGATCAAACATTTCAAATTTTAATATTAAAGATAGTATAGAAGAAAAAAATACGAGTTCTAAGATTTATTCAATCCAACTTAATCAAATGGTTGTTCCATTTGTTCAGGATTATGTAAGACGGCAGGGAAAAGAATTGGAACAAATGAAAACTTGGGGCAGACCTTATTTTCGTATTTATGATAAAATTCTCAGTCAATATGGTATTCCTAAAGAGATGAAATATTTAAGTGTGATTGAAAGTGATCTTCGGTCTGGTTTAGTATCAAGTGCTGGTGCTGTAGGCCCGTGGCAACTGATGAACGACGAAGCAAAAAAATATGGCTTGAAGGTTGGAAAAGGGATTGATGATCGAAAAGATTTTTATAAAAGCACAATAGTTGCAGCTAAGTTGTTAAAAGGTTTGTATGATGAATTTGGAGATTGGTTGTTGGTTATTGCAGCTTACAATGGCGGGGAAGGCAGAGTAAGGCAAGCTATTCAAAAATCTGGGAGTAAAAATTTTTGGGATTTGCAATATTATTTAAAAGAAGAAACTCGAACTCATGTAAAAAAATTTATTGCTACACATTATTTTTTTGAAGGCAGCGGTGGTATTACAACTATGACTGCTGCTGAAACAAGAAATTATTTATCAAGTATTATAACAACTCAAAGTTTGAGTGAAGAAGAACTAAATAGTACTATTGTTACCGAAGTTAATGGTAGATATAGTTCATCAGTAATAGCCAATAGTTTATTAATTGATATGGATGAATTCAATAAATGGAATCCCGGTTTTGATAAAACATTAGCGGAAGGACAAAAATATCTGATGCGTATTCCTAAAGATCGCTTAATGATTTTTGAATCAAAAAAGGGAGATATCTTAATAGAATCTATTAAACTATTATTAGAAGGTTCGACAAGTGCAAAATAAATAGTAAAAAATAAAAATTGATTAGTATTGCTTTTGCAATACTTTTTTTATTGAATATATTCTATATTAATTAAGCATAAAGATTAGAGTTACCCTTGCATTTAAAAGAAAGATGATTAGAAATCGTCATCTTCATCATCATCAAATTCGTCTTTATCATTGAACATATCAAACTCTTTAAAGTCTTCATCAACTTTAAAGTCATCATCATCATCAACTTTCTTTTTCGAGCCAGTTGTTTTTTTGCCTTTTGATTTTGGAATATCAAATTCATCAAAATCAGGATCCCATTCATCTTCGCCGTCTTCAGGTTTTTCCCAATCATCTTCAACTTCTTCTACATCATCGTCATCTTCATCCTTTAATTTTTTTGAAGATTTTGATGTTCCCTTTTTTGTAGATACTACTTCATCATCATCAAAATCGTCATCATCATCATCCTTTGATTTTTTTGAAGATGTCTTTTTCACAACATCATCATCTGATGATGTTAATGAAGTAATTTTTTTCGGCTTATCAGATTTTGCTGCCATATATTTCTAATAAGAATTTGGTAACGTAAAATTTCAATACAAAATAATAACTACCAAAAATTTTTTGAACTTTTTTTAAATTTTTATAATTGAATTTACAAACTTATAATTTGTTCTCTTCCAGGACCATTAGAAACATACTTCACGGGTGCTCCAATAAATTTATTGATAAAATTAATATAAGTTGACATATTAATAGGTAAATTGGCTGCATCCATAATTTTTGTTGTATCCAAATTCCATCCTTTGAAACTCTTATAAACCGGATCAATTGCCAATCTTGTCATTTGAAATGGCACTTCAGCACTTTCTTTCCCATTTATATTGTATGCTGTACAAACATTTAAATCTTTAAATGAATCTAAAACATCGGCTTTTGTCATTACAACTTGTGTTACTCCATTTATCATACAAGTATATCGCAAAGCCACTAAATCAATCCAACCGCATCTTCTTGGCCTTCCAGTTGTGGCACCAAATTCACTTCCAATTTTTCTCAATTCTTCGCCAGTTGCATTTTCTAATTCTGTTGGAAATGGTCCGCCGCCAACTCTGGTACAATAAGCTTTAGTAACACCCAATACTTCATTAATTTGTTTTGGTGATACACCTAAACCTGTGCAAACGCCCGCTGATATTGTGTTTGATGAAGTGACAAACGGGAACGTACCAAAATCAATATCCAACATACTTCCTTGTGCACCTTCTGCCAAAACTTT
>CAILAF010000242.1 GCA_903832075.1 uncultured Chitinophagaceae bacterium | reverse complement strand
TAACTGTAAGTGTGATGGTATAAACTTTTGCATCTACATAAGTAGCTCCAGGATTAGGTAAATCGCTTGTGTAAGAATTTCCTAAGTCCCATTTATAAATAGCCTTACTTGTGGCTCCAGTAGTTAAATTTACAAATGAAACAGTATACGGAGAGCAGCCACCTGTTTTCCCATCTGAAGTAGTAAATTTTACAACTAATTGGGCAACGGTAGAAGTTGAATATAATATAAAAACGATAATGGATATTATAGTTTTCATTAGGATACTTTTTCAAGTTTGGGGCCGGTCATAATCAAATATTTCTTGCTCAATAATTTCTAATGTTTGATTTGTTTTAAAGCAGGGGAAATCTTTTTTAAATCAATTCTAAAAAGATGTATAAAGTTATTTTTAAACACATTGATACAGTGTAAATAAATCTTCAAATAATATCCTTAAATCGTCAAATGAAAATAAAAACGGAGGTCAAAAAAGACCTCCTAAAAAATGCAATACCACAAAAGCTTTTATTAAATTAAATCCCCAATACTTCTTTTAATTTAATGTAACCTGCTTTACTAACAGGTAATTTAGCACCGGTATTTAAAATGGCAAGATGATTTTCTTTTTCGTGTGCATCAATTCGTGTGATGAGTTGAGTGTTTACAATATAAGAACGATGAATGCGTACAAACTGATGCAAAGCCATTGTTGTTTCAAAATAATTCATTGTTTTTTTCTTTAAGAAATTTCCTTCGGCTGTTACAATTTTTACATAATCATCTGCTGCTTCAATGAATTGAATTTGATGAATTGGAATGATTTTTATTTTGCTCCCATCTTTTACAACAACTCTGTTGCTTTGAACATTCTGCTGCAAAGTATTTTTAACTAATTGTTTTGTTTGTTCTGTATTTTGTTTTTGATTTTGCAGTTTTTGTATGGCTTTATCAAAACGTTCTTTGCTAAAAGGTTTCAATAAATAATCTACTGCATGTGTTTCAAATGCTTTTACTGCATATTCCTCAAAAGCAGTGGTGAAAATAATTTGTGGCAATTGATCAATTAATTCCAGCATTTCGAAACCATTAATTTTCGGCATTTGAATATCTAAAAAAATTAAATCAGGTTGAAATTGCTGAATAGCTTTTATTCCTTCAAAACCATCATTGCATTCCTGAATAATTTCAATGGAAGGATAGTTTTGTAAATATTCTTTCACCATACTTCTTGCCAATGGTTCATCATCTATAATAATACATTTCATATAATTTGAGGAATTGAAATCGTAGTAATAAAATAGTTATTTTCTGTTTTTGTTTGTAACAAATCATTTCTTGCAAACAATAAAAATAGTCTTCTTTGAATAGATGAAAGCCCGAAACCTGTGCCACGTAAAGGTTGTGCAGTTTCTATGTCAAACGGATTTTCAACAGTTATTTCTAAAGATTGATTTATTTTTTTTGCAATGATGGAAATAGTTACTTCTCCAATCGTATCATATAATCCAAACTTAATGGCATTTTCAACCAAAGGTTGTAATAATAATGATGGTAATTTCATTTGCATTACTTCATCATCAAAAACAATATTAGTTTGTAAACGATAACCGAAACGAACTTTTTCAATATCTAAATACAATTGTAAATATTGCAGTTCTTCTTCCAAACTA
The DNA here is from genome assembly GCA_903832075.1 of uncultured Chitinophagaceae bacterium. Classification (GTDB taxonomy): domain Bacteria; phylum Bacteroidota; class Bacteroidia; order Chitinophagales; family Chitinophagaceae; genus CAILAF01. Next base: position 3,643 of record CAILAF010000242.1, on the reverse strand, counting down.
TTCCATTGTTGTTCATCTTTTTTTAAAGTGCCGCGTAAAAAATCTGATAGTTGCTGAATCATGTGTCTGGCTTTTTCCGGTTGTGTTCCAGTTAAAGCGCTGATAGAATTTAAACTGTTAAATAAAAAATGCGGCTGTAATTGCTGACGAAGTTTATATAATTCAGCATCTCTTGCAATTCGCTCTGCTTCTGCTTTTCGCTCTTCTGTTCTTTTTTGTTCCATTTGTGTATGCCATAACAAACTAATCATTGCCATACAACCATTCATTAAAAATGCAATGCCAAAACGTATATTGGAACTGTGTGATAATGATTGAGTGTATACAACATCGTATTTATAAAACGACCATAACAATGCTCTGGTGAATAATAACCAAACAGAAGTTAAACCAACACTGATCGTTAATACATACCAATATTTTTCTTTGCCGGGCAAATAATAACGCATGTTGTTACCAATTAACCAACAACTGCAAGCGAGTAAGATATTACTTGTTAAACTATCAACAAATGATCGGGCAGGAGCGAAGCCGTAATTAACGAGAACAGCAAAATGCAACATTGACCAAACGATCCACCACGCAATAAATACGGCTTTAAATTTTGTATCGGATAAAGATGATGTAAACAAATGAATCAGTTTAGTAACATCAATTGATTGATGCCATTCTCCAACAAATGTTTTGCTTTGTTTTGTGTACTGCGAATGTACGTTTCTGCATCATCTTGTTCATAAATTCGGGAATACATTTCTGCACCATCTATTAAAGTATCAAAGTTGTGCATCTCAGAAACATCAATAAATTTCCATTTTACGGGTTTATTCATGTTATTCAAAAAGTTATCTTCTTCTCTTTCGCCAATTAATCTTGCTTTATTAAATGCATGCAAATAATCATCAGCATATATTAAACGCAATTGTTCATCAAATTGTGGCGTATGTTCACCTTCGCCACAAATAATTCTATATACCAATTTTGCTAAATACCATTTCATAGAGTTAGGTTATTTGGTAAAAAAATAAATAATCAATAACTTTTTATTTCAATTCCTGCAAATACTGAAGAACCTTTTAAAACCAATACTTTATTTGGATCAGTTGATTGAACACCACCATTAAATCTTCTTTTATCTTCCACGCCATGAAATACGCCATCAATCTCATTTACAACAGTCCAGTTTGGTGGAACAATTAATTTGGTGCCACCAAACACTTCTTCCAAACGCAATACCACTGTGCCTTGTATATCAGCTTGAGAAAAATCTACTTCTGCTCCGCCAAACACACAAGAAATAGTTCCACCTTTAAAACTTTTTGAAAGAATAGTTCTTTTAACGCCGCTGAAAACAGAACTTATGCGCAATATTTCTGAATCATCAGTTACATTTTCTCCGCCCATAATATTAACATTTGTTCCATGCATTTCAAATTCTTTTGTTCTTACATACCTGTGATCTCTCCAATAGTTTTTTTTTGGACGAAGAATAAATAACAATCCAATACCAATAATAAACAATGGCCAGAAATAGGGTTCTAAACTCATGTTAGGAATGATTCTATCGAATAAAAAGAAACCACCAATTGCCATTAAAATAATCCAAGAATGATTTTGAAAATTATGTTTGAACCCTGTGTAAACTCCAATAAGAATTAAAATCATTGGCCAACTAAATAACCAATGTGGAATTGGGAAATCTAAATTGCGTAATAATAAAGCGCCACCAACGCCAACTAAAATTAAACCACCAATTATTCTTCCATTTTCTCTGTGGTCATCATTTGTATTTTCCATTTTTTTTATTTTTATAACGTAAAATTAATTCGCGCAAATGCATACTACAAGCGTATTTAGGCATATATCAATAAAATGGCGGTGAGTAACAGAAAATGGTAGGTGAATGATTGTATCAAAAATAATTAAGCAGTTATTGCAGGGTTTCTGCTTTTCCATCCAATTAAAATAACGCCGATAATTACTAAAGAAGTTCCAACTATTTGAAGCGGAATAATTTTTTCTCCCAAAAAAAAATGTGCTTGTAAAATTGTTGAAACCGGTCCAACACTTGTAATGATGGCTACATTATTGCTGCCAATATGTTTCATTCCATAACTCATCATAAATGATGGAAGCACCGTTGCAATAATTGCTAATGCCGATGTATAACCAATTAATGTAGAAGAAAAATGAATACTACTAATATTTTTTGTGAGAAGAAAATGAATAAAAATTCCAATGGTTGCAAATAACATTGCATAAACAGTATAATGAGTGGTGCCAACTTTAGTAACGATTCTTCCAGTACCCACTAAATAAAACGAATAAGTGATGGCACATAAAAAAATCATAAAGCTGCCGTAAAAAAAATTGGGATGTGTGGTATCTAATTTCATTTCACCCAAATATGCAATACCAATTCCGGCATAAGTTAATACCAATGCAATGATTTGAACATTACTGAGTTTGTTTTTGAAGTAATAAGTATTAATGAGTATTGCAAATGTTGGATATAAAAATAAAATCAATCTTTCTAATCCTGCAGAAACAAATTGTAATCCAATAAAATCAAATAAACTGCTTAAATAATATCCAAAGATTCCCATTACTATAATCAAAAACCATTGTCGGCTTGTGATATGATGTGTTCCTTCTTTTTTCCATGCAATAAAACCAATGATTAAATAAAATGGTAGCGAAAACAACATGCGCAAGGTTAATAATGTAAGTGCATCAACTTTTGTTGTTTGAAAAGCAAGCTTGACAAAAATAGCTTTGGTTGAAAAAAACAAAGCCCCCATCAATGCTACGGCATAACCAAAGCGAGAAATATTTTTATTTGAACTTAATTGCATGAAAGTTTGTAAAAATAAATGAACTTAGCTGAATAATTTTTATAGAATGATAAATAGAAAAATATTTTTTGTTTTGATTTTGTTGATGAATGCAAATGTTTTTGCGCAAACTCAACCAAAAAAAGTAAATACCAATGCACCTATTGGTGTGTTTGATTCTGGTACCGGCGGATTAACTGTTTTAGAAGCAATGCTAACATTAGATGCATTTAATAATGAAACAGGAAAGCCAGGTGCCGATGGAAAATTAGATTTTCAATCAGAATTTTATCAATACCTCGCAGATCAGGCAAACATGCCGTATGGAAATTATGCCGCAGAAAATAAAACCGATTTATTGAAAGAGCACATTTTTAAAAACATGAATTTCTTTTTGCAAAAACAATATTCTTGGCAAGATGGAAAAGAATTGGCAGTATTCGAAAAACCTAAAGTTAAAATGATTGTGATTGCCTGTAATACAGCTACAGCCTATGCTTTAGCCGATATAAAAAAGATGGTGAAAGAAAAAGGTTATTCAGTCCCTGTGATTGGTGTGATTGATGCCGGAAGTAAAGCGGCATTAAAATATCAAAAAGAAAATAAAAAAGGAACCATTGGTGTTTTTGCAACTGCGGGAACTGTTGCATCAAACGGTTATCCAAAAACATTGAATGCAATGGCAGCTAAATTTGGATTCGATAAATTATCAGTAATTAGTCAAGGTGGTGTTGGATTAGCCGAAAGTATTGATCGTGATTATAGTTTTTATGTAGATACATTAACCAAAACAAGAAAAGATTATAAAGGAC
>CAILAF010000241.1 GCA_903832075.1 uncultured Chitinophagaceae bacterium | reverse complement strand
TTACAGCAGATTGGCCGCTATTCAAATCAGATTGATGGATTTGAAGAAACTGTTTCGGTTGAAGAAGACCTTGAGATTCACGAAAAACGTAATGCTGAATTTGCGATAATGGACAGGGCTTTAAATAGTTTGGGTGAGCCTTGTAAAAGTTTATTGGAAGGATATTATGTAAAGAAATTGGACATGCAAAAGTTGGCAAAAGAATTTGGATACACTAATGCAGATAATGCAAAGAATCAAAAATATAAATGTTTGATACGTTTAAAAAAATTGTTCTTTGCTCAATATAATATCGGAGAATAAATACCATGGAAGATAACCTACTACTTCAAGCCATCGAACGTTATTTAGACGGTACAATGTTACCGGCTGAAAAAGCTTATTTCGAAGAGTTACGTAAGAACACTCCTGAGATTGATCAGATGGTGGTAGAACATAGTATGTTCATTCATCAAATGGATATTTATTCATCTCGTATTAATATTAAACATAGTTTACACAATGTTCATTCTAAATTATTAGAACAAGGTGATTTAAATGAAGGCGGAGAATTGTCTACCAAAGGTAAAGTTGTTCGCATGTGGAACAAATACAAAAAAGTTACCGCTATTGCCGCATGTGTTGGTGGCGCCATTGCAATAGTTATTAGTGGATTGGTTACTTATTATTCTCCCGTTAACAATTTAAAGATTCAAGAATTAAATAGAAAGATTGATGTTGTTGCAAAAAATCAACAATATCAGGATAATAAATTAAATGAAGTTGCTTCTAAATTACCTGAAGGTGTTATAGTAACACGTGGCGGTTCAGGATTTTTAATTGATACCAAAGGTTATATTGTAACCAATGCTCACGTTATTAAAGGTTCTTCTTTTGTAAATGTAAATAATAATAAAGGCAATGAATTTACTGCTGATATTATTTATCGTGATGAAGCAAGAGATATTGCAATATTAAAAATTAATGATGAAGATTATAAACCTTTAAAAAATCTTCCTTATGCTATTTCTAAAAATGAAATTGATTTAGGAGAAGAAGTATTTACTTTAGGTTATCCGCGTAACGATATTACTTATAATAAAGGAGATCTAAGTGCCAAAACAGGTTATAATGGAGATTCAACAACATTTCAAATTCAAATGAGCGCTAACCCCGGAAACAGCGGTGGTCCTGTATTTAATAAAAATGGCGAAGTGATTGGTGTATTAAGCACACGTGAAAAACAAGCTGAAGGTGTAACGTTTGCTATCGGAACAAAAAGTATCTTTAATGTAGTTGATGATTTGAAAAAAGCTGACACTACTTCTTCATCTTCTCAAAAGATAAAATTAAATTCATCTTCTTCTTTAAAAGGAATGGATAGAAAAGATCAAATTAAGAAAATTCAGGATTGTGTTTTCTTAGTACAAGCCTACAATAAAAAATAATTGATACTTATAAATAAAAAAGGTTCATCAGTTAAGATGAACCTTTTTTATTTATTGCTATTTTCTCAAAAATAATTTACCAAAGTTTTGAAGGATATTCTCCTGCATCAATTAATGCATTGATACTGGCTTGAACGCCGGGTGCATCTTCTTTATAAGTAACACCAAACCATTTAGAACATGTTGGAACTACTTTTACAGTTCCCAATCCAGCTTGAATAAAATTATTTGTAACAAAAGGAATAAAAAATTCAGCTTTTGGATCTTTGCTGTTCCTTTTTAAAAACTCATTAAATAACTTTTCACACAAATCAATAACATTCGGAGCAAAACAGATATAGTTCATACTTACCAAACTATCCGATCTTAGTTCATTCATAGCAGATTCATCTTCGTAAACAATTTTCCCATCATCCAATTGATAAATTTTAGTTCGCTCATTAATATCAATCAAATTATTGTTTTCATCAATTCTAATAACACCTCTGCTCACACTTCCATTTTCACTTAAGGTTTTCTTTAGCTCATAACCAATAATGCAATATGTTTTATCATTGCATTGAGTTGATAAAAATTCCTTGGCTTTTTTAAATGCATCTAATCCATAAAAGTCATCTGCATTAATTACAGCAAAAGGTTCATTCACTTTTCCTTTGCAACATAAAACTGCATGCGCTGTTCCCCAAGGTTTCTTGCGATTGATATTAATTTCATAATCACCTACAAAAGAATGAATATCTTGAAAAGCATAATCTACAGCAATCTTTCCTTTAAGCTTTTCATCAAAAATATTTTTGAAATTATCGGCAAATTCCTCTCTGATTACAAAAACAATTTTTCCAAAACCTGCCCTGATGGCATCAAAAATTGAGTAGTCCATTATTGTTTCTCCATGAGGCCCAAATCCTTCTACTTGCTTCATGCTTCCATAACGACTTGCCATTCCTGCTGCTAAAATTACCAATGTTGGTTGCATAATCTTTCTTTAAAAAAACTTGGCAAAAGTACATGATAAGCCTTGAACAACAAATATTTTTGTTATACTTATGCTATGATTCAAATACAATATGATAATGTTTTTGCTCACAACATCAATAATAATTCCTTAACTGAAAAGAAATTAACGTTGTCTGTTCTTCGATTGGATGAATTACATCCAATAATCAGCGGCAATAAATGGTTCAAATTAAAATATTATTTAGAAGATGCTAAACAAAATAATAAAGATACCATTGCAACTTTTGGTGGTGCCTATTCCAATCATATTGTTGCGAGTGCTTACGCATGTAAATTGAATAATTTAAAAAGTATAGGAATAATCAGAGGTGAAAGAAGCAAAAATATTTCTGCTACTTTATTACAAGCGGAAGAATGTGGAATGCAATTAATTTTTTTTTCTCGAAATGAATTCAATAATAAATCAATAATTAAAGAAAAATTTATTGAAAATAATTGGTATTGGATTAATGAAGGCGGTTATGGAAAATTAGGTGCAAAAGGTGCTGCAGAAATTTTTGAATGGATTGATGAAAGCTATACACACATCATTTGTGCATGTGGCACCGGAACAATGATGGCCGGATTAATTAAAGCAGCCAAACCAAATCAAACTATTATTGGTATTAGTGTTTTAAAAGGATACAATCATTCAAATGAAATAAAAAATTTATTAATGGAAGAGGAACAAGAAAAAAAATTTATTCTCTTTAATGAATATCATTTTGGCGGATATGCAAAACACCCGGAAGCATTAGTTGATTTCATGAAAAATGTTTGGCAAGATTATCAATTACCAACAGATATTGTTTACACTTCTAAATTAATGTTTGCCTCGATTGATTTGATTGAGAAAAATTATTTTCCCACCAATAGCAAAATACTAGTTATCCATAGTGGTGGATTACAAGGCAATCGTTCATTGCCTGTTGATACTTTATCATTTTAATAATTCAATCGAACATTATATTTGCTTTCATGAGAAGAGTTAGGCAACAAACTATAATTACTATTCTTTTTTTAACTATTTCATTTACCATTTACGCACAAAAAATATTACCTGATTTTTCTGTGAGGGATTTGGGAAAAGGAAAAGTACAAATCAGTTGGATCAATCATTATAATGATAATTGTATTCAATTGATGGTGCAGCGATCTAACGATAGTCTAAAATTTTTTAAAACAATTTTTACCGCACAATCACCTCAACTTCCTTTAAACGGCTATGTTGATAATAGTGTGGTAGCAG
>CAILAF010000240.1 GCA_903832075.1 uncultured Chitinophagaceae bacterium | reverse complement strand
TGCAACATCATTGAAAAGAAAATATAGTTTTAACAAACATTTTAGTAACCATTGAACTTACATTTGTATCTATAAGTTTATGGGTGTTATAATAAAAAATATTATTTCTAAATTTTTTGTTGCAGTAATTGCATTGCAAATACTCAATTTAAGTGTTGACAGCATTGACTTTCAGCCTATTTCTTCGGATATTGTAATTGGTGATTTTAATTATATTAATTCAATGACTGAATATGTTTCTGAAATTGTTTTAGGACATAAAGATGCTTTTCCTGAATACCAAAATGAATCATCGTCCTCAAAAGCACAATTAGTAAAACACTTATCAGTAAAATTATTTCAATCAACTACAGATATTGATTTTACAAAAATATTTAGCGAATCTTCTTCGTTTAATGTTCCATTGAAAGAAAAATATGCTTTCCTTTTTTATAAAGAAATCAATCCTCCTCCCCCAAAAGCATAAAATTTTCTTTTTTTTTCACATTTCATTATTGAACTAACGATTGCGATGGAAAAATAATTACATTGTTATACGTATTAGTCAAAATAATATATAATATGTCAAGCTTTACTAACAAAAAACTATTTATTGCAATTATAATAAGCTTATCAAGCATTACAGCAAATGCGCAATCCGGCAATTTATTTACCGATACAATGCATCTTTCATTGGATACTGCAGAAAATATCTTTCTGCGAAATAATCTATTACTATTAGCACAGAGATATAATGTTGATGCACAAAAAGCATTAATCATTCAGGCAAAACTTTTTCCTAATCCGAATCTTTCTCTTTCCAGAGGACCATTAATTCCTATTACAGATAATCTTTCAAATTATCCCTATTCCAATTTCTTTAAAAACACTGAAAATGCTGCTACGCTTTCACAATTAATATTATTAGCAGGCAAAAGAAATAAGCAAATAAAAATTGCTGAAGCCAATGCACAATTATCAGAATTTCAACTATTCGATTTAATAAGAACTTTGAAATACACTTTGCGCTCAGATTTTTTTAATATTTATTACTTACAACAATCTGCCAAAGTGTATGATAAAGAAATTCAATCATTGCAAAAAGTTGTAACAGCATTTAATCAACAACAAGGCAAAGGATATATTGCTGAAAAAGAAGTTGTAAGAATTAAAGCTCAGCTTTATAGTTTGCAAAGTGAGTATAATGATCTCATTAATCAGATCAATGATACAGAAAGTGAATTAAGATTGGTATTGCAAGTAAAGAATGTTTATTTATCGCCGGATGTTTCTGATACAAAAGTTATTGCGCTAAATCCTTTGCAATATCCATTAACAACTTTTATTGATACCGCTTATAAAAGCAGAACAGATTTACAAATTGCAAAAGCAAATACGAATATCAGTAAGCTAACTTATGATTATCAGAAAGCTTTAGCTGTACCTGATTTAACGGCGTCTTTATCATGGGATAAGCAAGGAAGTTATGCACGTAATCTTACTTCTGCAGGCGTTGCAATGGATCTTCCTTTCTTTAATAAGAATCAGGGAAACATCAAATCTGCAAAGTTTATGATTGATTATAATCTGGCTACTCAAAAAAGTACAGAAGCAACAGTAGAAGAACAAATTTTTAGAGCAGTTCAAAAAACTTTGGATAATGATAAACTCTATAAAAATATTGATCCAAAATTTACCAATGATTTTGACAGATTATTGAATGAAGTGTTTATTAATTATGAAAAAAGAAATATTGGATTATTGGATTTCCTTGATTTCTATGATTCATATAAACAAAATACACTTCAAATAAATTCTATTAAATACAACAGGGTTCAATCATTTGAGGATATTAATTTTTATACAGGAACAAATTTCTTCAACTAAAAAAATATCATTAATTATATGCGTCATTATATGAACAAAAAAATTACACTTCTTATTGTACTCTTTTCCGTTGCATTTTCTTTATTCCAAAGTTGCACTGAGCAGAATAAAAAAAATGAAGAAAAAGGAAAATATATTATTCCGGATTCCTTATTAAAAACAACAGAAATAGATACAGTGCAAACTTGTCAATTGGTGAATGCAATAACATTAACCGGAAGTGTGGACTTTGATCAAGATCATCAGGTAAATATTTTTCCATTAGTAAGTGGTAATATACAAGATGTAAAAGTCCAATTAGGTGATTATGTAACAGCAGGGCAAACATTAGCTGTAGTAAAAAGTGGCGAGATGGCCGGTTACAGCAATAACTTGATCGTTGCTGAAACAAATGTTACAGCAACAAAAAAACAATTGGATGCACAAAAAGATTTATTTAGCAGTGGTCTATCTTCTCAATTAGATGTTACAACGGCTCAGGTAAATTATGATCAAGCAGTTGCTCAGTTAGAGTATGTAAAAAGAGTATTAAAAATAAACGGAAACAATACGCAAGGTGATTATATAATTAAAGCACCTATCAATGGATTTATTGTTCAAAAAAATATTACAAACAGCACTGCAATTAGAGCTGATAATGGTAACAGTATTTTTACCATTTCCGATTTAAAAGAAGTTTGGATACAGGCTAATGTTTACGAATCTAATATTAGTCAAGTTCATATGGGAGATCAAGTAAATGTTACTACACTCTCCTATCCGGGCAGAGTATTTAAAGGTAAGGTTGATAAGATATTAAATGTGTTAGACCCAACTAATAAAGTAATGAAACTTCGAATCATATTACCTAACCCTGATTATGCATTGAAACCTTTGATGTTTGCAAGTGTAACAGTAATAAATAAAAATAATCAGCTGGCTATTTGTATTCCTTCAAAAGCATTAATATTCGATCACAGTCAATATTATGTTTTGTCTTATAAAGGAAAAGGCATTGCAGATATTACACCTGTAAAAGTATTGAGCATTATGGGTGATAAAACATATTTAGAAAGTGGAGTAAAAATTGGTGATGCTATTGTTGGCTCGCAAGCACTTTTAATTTATGATGCACTAAACAATTAATTATTTACTACTTAATTAACTACAATGATAAAGGTTTTAAAAAACATTATTGCCTTTTCACTAAAGAATAAATATTTCATTCTATTTGCTTCTCTTGCTCTTATCGTTATTGGTGTTTTTACATTTAAGAATATGCCTATCGAAGCATTTCCGGATGTAACCAATACCGAAATAAGTATCATCACACAATGGCCGGGAAGAAGTGCTGAAGAAGTAG
>CAILAF010000239.1 GCA_903832075.1 uncultured Chitinophagaceae bacterium | reverse complement strand
GATGCGGTGGTGGAGAAATTAATCCAACACCTGGAGTTGAATGACTAACTTTTCCAATCCATTCATCAACTTTATGTCCCGGTAATTGTCCGCCTTCACCAGGCTTTGCACCTTGTGCCATTTTAATTTGAAGTTCATCTGCTTCAGTTAAATATAAACTCGTTACGCCAAATCTTGCAGATGCAACTTGTTTAATCGAACTACGCATCGAATCTCCATTAGATAATTTTTCATAACGAATTTCATCTTCACCACCTTCACCTGTATTGCTCTTTCCGCCTAACCGATTCATTGCAATTGCAAGTGTGCTGTGTGCTTCATGAGAGATAGAACCAAAACTCATAGCACCTGTTGCAAAACGTTTATAAATATTTTCTGCAGGTTCAACTTCATCAATTGAAATGGATGGACGATTGCGTTTAAATTCTAACAAGCTTCTTAATGTGCATGCTTTTTCACTTTGATCATTAATTAATTTAGAATATTTTTTGAAAATATTGTAATCATTCATTCTTGTTGAATATTGTAACAAATGAATGGTTTGCGGATTGAATAAATGAAATTCACCTTTGCGTTTCCATTGATATAATCCGCCAACTGGTAATCTTTCAACAGGAATATCTTTTTTACTGAAAGAAAAAAAATGTTTTGCTAATGCCTCTTTAGCAATTTCATCTAATCCTAATCCTTCAATGCGTGAAGTGGCACCGGTAAAATATTTATCTACCACAGTTTTATTCAATCCTAATATTTCAAATATCTGTGCACCTTGATACGATTGTAAAGTTGATATTCCCATTTTAGAAAATACTTTCAACAATCCATCGCAAACTGCTTTGATATAATTTTTCTTTAATTGTTCGGAATCTAATTCAGTTTGAATTTTATTCGTCAACTTCATATCTCTGATGGTTGATAATGCGAGATATGGATTGATAGCTGTTGCACCGAAACCAATTAAACATGCAAAATGATGAACTTCCCAAACATCACCTGCTTCAACAATAATTCCAACCTGACCACGATAACCTTTTCTTATCAAATGGTGATGCACAGCGGCTGTTGCCAATAAAGTTGGAATAGGCGCATGGTCGCTATCAATTGCACGGTCTGATAATATTAATACTTCAAAACCATCTTCAACTGAATCAACTGCATAACGACATAGTCTATCTAATCCTTTTTGTAATGAACCTACTTTGCCATCAGCTCTAAAATATGTTTGTAATGTTTTCGCCTGAAATATTCCTGTATCAATACTTCTAATTTTTTCTAATTCGTGATTATTTAATATCGGATGTTTTAATGCCACACTATGACAATCCAATGGATCTTCCACTAATAAATTTCCTGCATTTCCTGCAAATGTTGCTAAGCTCATTACCAATCTTTCGCGAATTGGATCTATCGGCGGATTAGTTACTTGTGCAAATAATTGTTTGAAATAAGAAGATAAATGTTGAGGTTGATCGCTTAAAATTGCTAATGGCGTATCTGTTCCCATTGAACCAATTGGTTCTTTACCCTCTAATGCCATTGGTGAAATGATGGTTTCTAAATCTTCTGTTGAATAGCCAAATGCTTTTTGATATTTATAAACTTGATCATGTTCTAAATGTGTAAACAATACTCTTGGTTCAGGTAATTCTTCTAAACGAATTTTATATTTATTCAACCATTCACTATAAGGTTTATGAGAACATATTTTTTGTTTTAATTCTTCATCACTAATAATTCTTCCTTGTTCCATATCCACTACAAACATTTTACCGGGTTGTAATCTTCCATTTTCTTTTATTAATGTTGGATCAATAGGAAGTACACCTGTTTCAGATGCCATGATAACTCTGTCATCATTTGTAATACAATAACGAGAAGGACGTAAACCGTTTCTATCTAAAGTTGCTCCAATTATTTTTCCATCAGTGAAAGATATTGATGCGGGCCCATCCCAAGGTTCCATGAATGCTGCATGAAATTCATAGAAAGCTTTTTTTATTGGATCCATTTCTTCATGACCATCCCATGCTTCCGGTATCAGCATCATCATT
>CAILAF010000238.1 GCA_903832075.1 uncultured Chitinophagaceae bacterium | reverse complement strand
TTTTGATATAGGTAAAATAATCTTTAGTGATATGCAGTAAATCAATAAATGGTCTTCTCAATCTTCCTGAAATAAATGCTGTTGCCATCTGATCATCCAAAACAAATACTACCACATTTTTTGTTTGCCCGTTAAAATTTTTATCACTCAACAATAATTTATTTCCATCAATACAAGTTTGCGTGGTAAATGGATTATTAAAAATCATATTCTCAAAATCTGTATCGGTTGTATTAATGCAAGTGGTATAACTGCCATCATATTTATGTACACGTATTAAATAATAATCTGTTGATGATGCATTGTCAATAAACGAAAAACTAATTTTATCCATCACATTTCCCGAGGCATCAAATGCTGCATTCCTTTGCAGTGTTGTGTTTGCAATGGTCATTACTGAATTTAAAGGATTGGATGCAGTAATAGAAGTAAAACCCGGTACTGAAGCATTAACTTCATAAGTAGCATTGAGAATTGTTTTTTTTGATTTATTGATATACCTGAAATTAACTGAATCATATTTCAAAGTATCTATCACTAAATTATTTTGTTTGATGGTGATGAATGCATTTTTTACTTCGTAAGTTCTTATTAAACTGCTGCCCGTATCAACAGGATCACTGATACCTCTGCTTCTTGTAAGACGAACAATAAATTGCTGTGCTTGTTGCCATTGTCCGTTTAATACCAAAACAGATGAAAGTGATGGAACATCTATCTGCAAAGATTTACTGCATGCCAATATCAGCAACAGAAAAAATAAAATATGTATGCGCCATCTTTTCATTTACTAAAATTTAAATTGATAACTCACAGATGGAATAATCGGAAACAATGCAAACTGATAAAACTGATTTTTATAAGTATGGGTTGCCGCATCATACACAGAATTGCGATAAATAAAATAAGCATTCAATCTGCTGTACACATTATAAATACTCACCACCCAGGCTCTTTCAAATTTCTTTTTTTGTTTAATGAATTTTGCAGCAATATCTAAACGATGATACGCAGGTAAACGAAAACTGTTTCTGCTGTTATACACTTCTATTTCATTATTATTAATATCCAGATAAACTGCAACAGGCAATGTGGTAGCCATTCCTGTGCCATAAACCCAATCGGCACTTAATAAAATATTCTTTTTTAATTCATGCACGATTGCAATTTTTATATCATTTCTTCTATCGTATTTATATGGAAATATTTGTCCGTGATTTAAATCTGCAAACTGTCTGTTACTCCAACTTAAAGTATAACCAATTAATCCTGTTGTTTTCCCTTTTAGTTTTTGTGCCATCCACTCCATACCATAACTTGTTCCTGTTCCTGTAACAACTTGCGTTTCCCAATTGGTTAATGCATTCACGAACGAAGCACCTTCTGCATATTCAATCACATTCTTCATTTGTTTATAATATACTTCTGCGCTAAAAGTTATATCATGTTTCCAATTATAATTCCAACCAATTGCTGTTTGCGTACTAATTTCTGCAGGAACATTATTCGTTGCAGGAACCCATAAATCTGTTGGCATTCCAACACCACTATTAGTTAACAGATGAATGAATTGATTCATTTGCGCAAAAGATATTTTAATACTCATATCGTTATTTAATAAATAACGTGCAGACAATCTTGGTTGTAATGATGAAAAGAATTTATTGCGAACATTAAATCCGCCCCAATGCAAACCAATATTGGCTTTTATTTTTTGTGAGATACGAATATCATCTTCGGCATAAACATCATATTCGGAAGCACTGATAGATCCTGCATGATAAGCTGAATCAAAATTATAAGATGCATTGCTGATTTGTGTTTGATAAGCACCCGGACTATAATTATGCCATGTAACGGAAGCACCTGTTTTAATAAAATGATTAGGACTTGGCAAATAATCCATATCCATTTTTACACTTTTATCTTCAATGCCTGATGAATAGGCTTGTATATAATTTCCATTTGATGAAGATGATTGTGTAATATTTTGTTGAGTAGAAAGATCTAATTGATATTTTGTATAATTAACAGTGATGTTACTGAACAATCTTTTATTAAATTGATGATTCCATCTTATCATGGCGGTGCTATTGCCCCATTGCATATTTACTATATAACGATTACCGTTCGTTAATAGTGAATCACCATTGAAATCATAATTTTCATTGCCATTAAATTTATCTTTTCCAAAATAACCACTTAAGTATAAATGATCTTTCTCGCTTAAATAAAAATTCAGCTTTGCATTCAAATCATAAAAATAATAGCCTGCTTCCGCACCATTATTATTCAATGAACGAATTAATGGACGCATATATAAATCTGCATACGTTCTTCTTCCACTGATCATGTAAGAAGATTTTGTTTTTTTAATTGGACCTTCTAAAGTTATTTTTCCATCCAATAAACCTATTCCACCTTCTCCATGAAACTCATTGTTATTACCTTCTTTCATTCGAATGTCTAACACAGAAGATAATCGTCCGCCATACCTTGCAGGGAATCCTCCTTTAATAACATCAACTGTTTGTAATGCATCGGTATTAAACACAGAAAAAAATCCAAACAAATGCATGGCATTATAAACAGGCACACCATCTAATAAAATTAAATTTTCATCAGCACCTCCGCCACGCACATAAAATCCGGTGTTGCCTTCGTAACCTGCCTGCACGCCGGGCAATAACTGCACAGCTTTCAACACATCGCTCTCTCCAAATATTGCCGGTAATTTTTTAATTTGATCGGGTTGCAATTGTATTAAACTCATCTGGCTTCTGTTTACCGCATCATTTTTTTTAGATGCAGTTACAATCACTTCTTGTAAAGTATTGTTTGATTGCAATGCAAC
>CAILAF010000237.1 GCA_903832075.1 uncultured Chitinophagaceae bacterium | reverse complement strand
TGAAGAAAGCAATCTTTTCCTTAGCCAGCATTGTTGCTGTTATTAGTTTTTTCTCGTTTACACTTCCAATTAAACATGCACCTGTAACTTATGCTGTTGCATCTGATGCAAGCAAAGTTGACTGGATTGGTTCAAAAAAAGCAGGTTACCATAATGGTTCATTTGCTTTGAAAAGCGGTAGTGTTACTGTTGACAATGGTAAATTAACCGGTGGGCAATTTGTAATTGATCTTACAACAGTTAAGGCTGATGGTGGTGAAAAATTAGAAAACCATTTAAAAAGCCCTGAATTCTTTGATGTCGCAAAATTTGCAGAAGCAACTTTTCAAATTACCGGTGTAAACTATACCAGTGAAACTAATGTTGATATCAGCGGTAATTTAATTATTAAAGGAATTTCTGTTGCATTAAAATTTCCGGCTGTAATTCGTAATGTTGATGATAAGAAATTTTTTGGTGAAGCATTCTTTTCTTTAAACTCAAGATTATTGCCTATCACAGATAAATATTCTATGCCGGATGTTCAAATAGCCATCCATTTATTTGGAACGAAATAATTTTCAATAAAAACTCATTCATATAAAAGCCTCGCATATAGCGAGGTTTTTTGTTTATCTTGGACTTATGAAAAAGTATGCGTTATTTATTTTTTTATTGATGAGTTGTATGCAACTGGATGCTCAAAAAAGTTTTCGTTTAAAAACGAAAGATGCTGGAATTGAAAGAATGACCGGCAGAGAATTTTATAAACTGGCTGTTGCCTGGAAATGGAAAGAGAGAGATTCTTTGGCAGTAAAAGAAATTTTATCAGGCAATATTCCCTCTTTTTTAAAAAAATTTGTTAGGATAAATGTTTCTATTATTGATTCAACCACCGGAAAAGAAATTCATGCGTATTATTTTGTTGCACCTGATTATTTAAGTGTAGGAACTGATGATAATTGGGCTCGCATTCCACTTTCACCAATGGCTGCACAAAAAATAGCAGACACTTTTCATTGCTTTTTGCCAACGCGTAAAATGGTAAATGATATTTATGCACAAGCTGTAATAAAATTAGAACCGGTGCCAATGTATGCTTTTCGTGATAGTACTATTACCATGTGGCAGCATCATTTAATTGTTGAAGGGCAAAGGAAATTGCAGAAAGGTTTAATTGCAGGAATTAAAAAGGATGTTGTTATTTCTGGATTGGTTCCACGATATCCAAAACCTGACCATGAAGCTATTTATGGTTGGCATAAATTAGATGGTAAAGCAATTCAACCTTTATATGTTGGACATATTAATTGGTGGGTTGATTATAGCCATGGTATTAGATTGGTGTACGAAAAAGTTTATGTTGATGGTAAACCAATGCTATATTCCGAAGTGCTTGCAAATCCAACATTGAAAAGACTTTTGTGTGATGAGGAGTTTTGTGATTTTTATAAATATCCTTATTGATACTATAAATATCTTTCTTCCAGAATTTGTTTATGATGAAGTATATGACCGAAGATGATAAACACAACTGCATTTACTGTAACCGCATTATTATTTCCCATTCCTTTTCTGCTCAATTGTTCTTCATTAAAAGAAAGTAATAATAAATCAGTTGATAGTCTTACTGCAACAAATTCTTCTTTTAAAGATTTTAAAGTTCTGCTGCTTGCATTTGCATTGACTGCAAATTTCTTTTCATCGAAACCCGGTAAATTGGTTGAATCATTTCTTGAGAAACGTAATGCTCTATAAGCGAAAACTCTTTCCGTATCAATCATATGTTGCAAAACATCTTTCACTGTCCATTTATTTTCTGCATAAGCATGATCAGCTTTTGATTCAGGTAAGTTATTTACAAATTCATTTAATGAAGATGAATATCTTTCAATCAGTTCTTTTGGATTTTCTCCAATTGCTTTTTGAATATAATTATGATAGAATGATGCGTAATCGCTTTCGTTTGGTCTTGCCATAATTAATTTACTTTTGAGTTTTTGAAAGATGATTTAGGTAACTTTTCATTTTTGTTTTGTAAAGCTAATTCCATTGCATACGCCAATGCTACTGCACCACCTGCATCAATGATACCGCCTGATTTACATAAATCACTCATTGAAACCATTTCATCTTTTGTGCCCGGCTTAATTACTTTAAATGATGCATCCGGAACAGAAACAGATTTTTCAATTACTTGTTTTACTTGCTGCGCAGTCAATTCGGGAAAATAAGAACGTATCAACGCTGCTAATCCTGCAACAACAGGAGATGCCATACTCGTACCTTGTTCATTACCATATTGATTTACGCCGGGTAATGTTGAATAAATTTTTAAACCCGGTGCAAATACATCAACACTATTTTTTCCATAATTACTAAAAGATGCAGCTAAACTTCCATTAGCAATTTTAGGATCACCGCTTGCACCAACATTTATAAAGTTTGAAGCTTTTATGTTACTGAATAAATAATTCGGACTTGGATAATTTTCTTTTTCATCTACATTCTCGGATTCATTTCCTGCAGCATGAACCAATAATACATCTTTAGTTTCTGCATAACGAATGGCACTATCCACCCATTTTTTTTCAGGAGAATATGATTTTCCAAAACTCATGTTAATCACTTTCGCTCCATTATCTACTGCATAAAAAATAGCTAACGCAATATCTTTATCATATTCATCTCCATCAGGCACTGCACGTACCATCATGATCTTAACATTATCAGCAACACCATTCATGCCGATACCATTATCTCTTTGCGCTGCAATAATTCCTGATACATGCGTGCCATGCATTGGTCCGGGACCCATCACATCATTGTTGCCATAATATTTATCATTGATATTGTTATAATCGTCTTTAATAAAATCTGCACGATAATCATGTAATGGTGTTTGTTTAGCTGTTAATACTTCTTTCTTTCCATCAATCTCATTTTCCAATTCAGTTAAGATGGTAGTGTTTTTCATATCAGACTCAATACCTGCGATTTTCATACTGGTTAGATAACCAAACTTTGCATTTTTTGATTCGGCATTTTTAGGAATATATTTTTCCAGTTCATCTGCTGTATATTCTTTCACATTCATTTCATCACATAAAATTTGATTTTGTTTCTTCAAACTTTTTAAGAACATATCCATGAAATTTATTTCTGCTTGTTCTTCTGTGCTAATGTTTAATTCATCAGAAGCACGTTTCCACATTTTGTATTGATATTTATCTTCTGCACTTAAAGTAGTTGTATCAATATTTTTTCCTAAATATTTATTTTCAAAACGATGATAAACTCTTGTTCTTTCTTCGCCTGCTTTCTTTAATAAGCTTCCATCTTTACCGCCAATAAAATTCCATCCATAAACATCATCTGCATAACCGTTATGATCATCATCTGTTTTATTGTTTGGAATTTCTTTAGCGTTATGCCATAAAACATTTTTTAAATCTTCATGCAATGTATCAATGCCCGAATCAATTACAGCAACAATAACTGTTTTTGATTTTTTATTTTTCTCTTTTAAAAATTGATAAGCTTTATCAAGATTGATACCATAAAAAGAATCTTTTTGTTCACTCATTAAATGCCATCCTTTAGGAATATCTGATTGAGCAAAAATGTTAAGCGAGCAAAATATGGTGATCGCAATTAAAAATAAACGTTTCATGATTGGAGTAGAATTGTGCATCAGCAAATATGTATAATACAATTGATATAATAAAGCCTTATAAAATATTTATGAAAATATTAAAGACATCCTAAACGGCCACCATCCACAGGAAGATTGATGCCATTGATATATGCAGCAGCAGGAGATGCTAAAAAAGCAACGGCTGCGCCAAACTCATTCGGTTGCCCCAAACGCTTTGCAGGTATGGTTTCTGCAACTATTTGCTTTTCTTCATTCAAAGAAATATTTTTTCTGGAAGATGATTGTCCTAATAAATAATCCAATCTTTCTGTTTCTGTATAACCGGGTAAAACATTGTTAACCGTAATTCCAAACTGACCTAACTCATTTGCTAATGTTTTTGCCCAACTCGCTACAGCACCACGAATAGTATTAGAAACACCTAAACCCGCAATAGGTTGTTTTACTGATAAAGAAATGATATTAATAATTCTTCCGAACTTTTCTTTCTTCATTCCATCCACCACTGCCTGCATTAAAATTTGATTACAGATAACATGCATTTGAAATGCTTTTTCAAACGCTGCTGTTTCAGCATTAATAATTTCGCCACTGGATGGTCCGCCGGTATTATTGATTAAAATATGAATGCAATTATTTTGTTTAAGATAATCATCAATCATTTTTTTTACTTCATCAGGATTTGAAAAATCAGCTACCATATATTGATGCTGTTGATGGGATGAACTATCCAATTGTAGGATGGCTGTTTGTAATTTTTCTTCACTGCGTGATACTAAAATTATATTCGCACCGAGTAATGATAATTCAATTGCAGAAGCTAAACCCAATCCCTGTGATGCGCCGCAAACCAATGCTGTTCTGCCTTTCAGATTTAAGTCCATGGTTGTAATTTTTTATAATCTTCTCTTTCAGGATTAAATACATCCAATATTTTGCAATCGGTAATTGCCAAACCTGAATGTCTTGCATTAGATGGAATAACAAATACTTTTCCTTTTTCTAAAATGTACGGGATACCATCAACAGTCAATTCAAATGTTCCTTCCAAAATAATTGAAACTTGTACATGCGGATGAGCATGTTCTTTTAAAATATTTTTTGCAATTACATCTACAAAAGAAAAAGTCATTGTTCCGCTGTGAATGAATTGCGCAATATAACCGGTGGTTAATTCTTTCTTTTCTAATTCTTTTAATTCAACTAATGGCATTCTACATCTTTTATGATTTACAAATTAAATTCTATTCCCTGTGCCAATGGAAGTTTATCACTCCAATTAATTGTATTGGTTTGTCGGCGCATATAAGCTTTCCATGCATCGCTGCCGCTTTCACGTCCGCCACCGGTTTCTTTTTCACCACCAAATGCACCGCCAATCTCAGCACCGCTTGTTCCAATATTTACATTGGCAATACCGCAATCACTTCCTGTATGCGATAAAAATTCTTCTGCTTCTCTCATATTCAAAGTAAAAATAGAAGAGGATAAACCTTGCGGAACATTATTCTGAATAGCAATAGCTTCACTAACATTTTTATATTTCATTAAATATAAAATGGGAGCAAAAGTTTCGTGTTGCACAATTGGTAATTCATTGGTTACTTCTGCAATACAAGGTTTAACATAACATCCGCTTTCATAACCGGCACCATTAATTACACCACCTTCAACAATAAATTTTCCGCCTTGTTGTTTACATTGTTCAATCGATTTTAAATAAAGATTAACTGCATCTTTATCAATCAATGGTCCAACATGATTTTTACTATCCAAAGGATCACCGATTTTTAATTGATGATAAGCAGCAACCAATTTTTGTTTGAAAGCATCATATACAGATTCATGAATGATTAATCTTCTTGTTGATGTACAACGTTGTCCTGCGGTGCCAACTGCACCAAACAATGCACCAACTAATGCAATATTTAAATCTGCATGTTGCGAAATGATGATGGCATTGTTACCACCTAATTCTAAAATGGATTTACCTAATCTTGCTGCAACAGCAGTACTAACGGCTTTGCCCATTCTGGTACTTCCTGTTGCACTGATTAATGCAATATTTGTATCATTACTTAACCATTCACCAATTTCTCTTCCGCCTTGTACTAAACAATTAACACCTTCGGGAACATTATTTTTTTCTAAAACAGCAGCAACAATTTTTTGAACAGCAATACCGCATAACGGCGTTTTCTCACTTGGCTTCCAAATACACACATTTCCGCAAACCCATGCCAATGCAGCATTCCAGCTCCATACAGCAACAGGAAAATTAAATGCAGAAATAATTCCAACAATACCTAATGGATGCCATTGTTCATACATTCTGTGTTTACTTCTTTCGCTGTGCATGGTTAATCCGTACAGTTGTCTTGATAATCCAACAGCAAAATCACAGATGTCAATCATCTCTTGCACTTCACCATAACCTTCCTGCAAACTCTTTCCCATTTCATAACTCACTAATTTTCCCAATGCTTCTTTATTATTGCGTAATGCTTCACCAACTTGTCTTACAATTTCACCGCGTTTAGGTGCAGGCCACATTCGCCATTCAATAAAAGCATCTTTTGCTTTTTGAACAATTTCTTTATAAGATTTTTCATCTGCAGTTGCAACACTGCCGATTAATTTTCCATCAACAGGAGAGAAGCTTTCAATAATTGAAGTATTTGTTTTAATCCATTGAACTCCACTCGATACGCCCAAATTATTTTTATCAATTTGTAATTGTTTAAGAAATTCCATAGCGAAATGTTTTAAGGTTTGCAAGGTAAGGTTAATTCAAAAAAGAAAAGGTAATACCAGATCGAGAACGAACAGTAGTACCTTTTAAATGTAACCCTGCATGTAAAATCTTAGAAAATATTTTTGTAGAAAGTAATTGCTTTAGAATGACATAAAATTACTATCTGATACTTTATGGTAAAGCATTGAATAGGTGAAGTAATAAAATGTATCGGGGAAAAAATTATTGTTTAGCAATACTTAACAATTTATCGTAAGCATCGGCATAACTGCTGCCGATTGGAATTTCTTTTCCTGCTACCACTAATTTGTTTTTACTGAACTTTTCAACTTTGCTTAATGGAACAATATAAGAACGGTGAACGCGTACAAATTCTTTTTGAGGTAATTTTTCCTGCATGTTCTTCAATGTCATCAAAGTAAGTACAGGCATAGGTTTAATGTGAATTTTAATATAATCATCTAAAGCTTCAACCAGATCAATATCTTTTAAATTGATCTTCATCATCTCGTAATTCACTTTTACATATAATGAATTCAATTGAAGTTCTTGTGAAGAAAGAAACTCAATATATTCTTTCGCTTTATAGGCAGCTTTTAAAAAACGATCGTATTCAAAAGGCTTCAATAAATAATCTATGGCATCTACATTAAAACCTTCAACAGCATAATCTTTAAATGCAGTGGTGAAAATGACAGCAGGTTTATTGGATAAATTTTTATAGAACTGAACACCGTTTATATCCGGCATTTGGATATCTAAAAAGATCAATTCTGTTTTATTGTTTTGTAAATATTCTTTTGCTTCGTCAGGATTGGTAAAAACTTTTTTTAATTGCAAAAAAGGTATTTTCTCGCAATATTGATTAATCAATTGAAGTGCTAAAGGTTCATCATCTATCGCTATGCAGGAGATCATGTTAGTATAATATCTAAGTGAACAATAAATTCATTTCCATTATCAACAACTGAAAGTGTGTATTTATGAGGATATAACAATTCCAATCTTCTTTTTACATTGTTAATACCAATACCTGTTTTATCAATAATTCCGTTATCAGCCTTAACAATGGTATTGGTTACAGTAAAACTAACTTTATCATTTGATGTAACTATTTTAATATCAATAGATGTTTTTTCTTTTGTACTGATGCCATATTTAAATGCATTTTCTACAAAAGAAATAAAAAGTAATGGTGCAATTTGAGTATTTTCATTATCAGTTTCTGCAATAAAATTAACATGAACTTTATCAGTTAATCTCACTAATTGTAAGTCAATATAGTTTTTAATAAAATCAATTTCATTCTGAATAGGTACAAAATTACTTTGCGTTTCTGTTAAAATGTATCGCATGATGGAAGATAACTTCATTACAGCCGGTGCCGTTTGTTCACTCTTCACTACTGCTAAAGAATAAATATTATTCAATGTGTTGAAAAAGAAATGCGGATTTATTTGCGATTTTAAGAATGATAATTCAGTATTTAATTTTTCATTTTCAGTTTCTTGTCTGTTCCTTTCAGTTTGAAGCCAGCGGTGCATTACCGAGATGCAAGTACCAATGGTATAGACCAATAAGAACACTGCATAAGACCATGGAAAAAAGTTAAATCTATTTCTTCTAAAACCATCATTATTTGGCGGTGGTGGTTGCGGATTATTCATTCTGCGCATCCGCATTTGTTGTAATGCATCTACATTTTCAGGGCTGATATAATCTACAATAATTTTCGGGATATATAAAAAAGCAATAAAGCATGCAACATTAATAAGTATATACCAAATGCTTTTTTGTTTGAACAAAAGGCGTGGTATTAAAACCAATGTATTGAAATAATAAAACAGTATTAGAAAAACATCATTTACGATTAATGATGTATGAAAATGTTTACTGATGGCATCTGGTAAATTTGATTGCTGCGGATAAAAAATATAAGGCAGTAATAGAAAACATACCCATGCTGCAACATGTGCAATGATGATTAATATTTTATTTTTCTTCTTCAATTATTAAAATTTCATGTCGTATTTGGTCCAAATATTTATTTCTTGCATCGAATTTTGAGTATTACCACCATCGTTTGATTTAGAACTTGTCATCGGTCTTGCAATTCCACCTCTTGCACCAATCGTTGAAGGTACAGCAACTACTTGTGATGAAGTAGATGCTATTGTTGCTGAGGCTGGTGCATTTAATCTTAATCCAACACTTATTTTTTTCCCGTTAAGATTAGCAACTGTACCAATTGATTTAATAGGAATACCATATTCTATATACATCACATTTGCTTCATCCCAAGTAAATGCAATATTAATTCCGTTTTCATTGGTTAAGCCAAGTGTCATCTCATCTTGTTGTTCTTCAAAGCCGGAAATTTTCATTGCAAATAAACGTGGTGCAAATTGTTGTCTCATTTTTTGGAAATCGGGACGATTGCCTTCACCACCACCATTCTCATCTCTTTGTCTTCCTCCACCAAAACCACCACCTTGTCCACCGGCAGCATCTAATGGAGAACTTTTCAATGGAAACTCAATCATTGTACCTTCTTTGTGTTTACCTTTTATATCAATAAATACATTCATTCCCATTCTCATTAATCTTAATTGTGTACGTTGATTGGGAATCTTTAAAGCAACATATAATTGGGAGGCATCATTATCAACAGCATAAGAAATTTCAGTTTCTTTATCTGCAGTAAATTTATCCGCAGGCCATTCAGTAATAATGCCATCAATTATATGCGCTTGTTTAACAGTGTCTGCTGTAAACAAGTACTTGGGGGATTGTATAACAGAAAATTTTTTAAACGATGTTAGTATAAAAAAAACAAGCATTAGTGCAAAGAACTTTTTCATATATGCAGAGTTTAGATTCAAAAATAATTAGGATTAAAAGTGAAACAATTAGTTTTTGGGTGAACAAAGAACATTAATCGGTAAGCTATGATAAATTTAAAAGATGAATCGTTTACTTTTTTTGTTTTACTTCTTCGTACAAACTTTGAATTAATCCATCAGCCAAACCTATTTTAGGAACATAAATTTCATATATGTCGGCCCATCGCATCACATTAACATAAATCTGCAAAGCGGGAACAATAACATCAGCTCTGTCTTCTCTTAATTTATAAATGCGTTTTCTTTCTTCCAATGAAACGTTCGATAATTCTTTATAATAATCTTTTAAAAGATCTAATGGTAAAGGCTTTCCTTCCTTTTTTTTGCTGAGTGAAAATATTTTATTGATGTTGCCACCACTTCCAATGGCAATCATTGGTAAAGAACTTTTGGTATTATTCTTTAAATGATCTTTCATTTCATCCCAGGCTTTTTCTTCAACTTGTCCTTTTAATAAGCGGATGGTTCCAATATTAAATGATTCTTTATATTTCAATTTTCCATCAGCAAAAAAAGTAAGTTCTGTACTGCCGCCGCCAACATCAATATATAAGTATGAATGCTCCTTGTCTAAATTTTCAGCAATATGGTTTTCATAAATAAAAGAAGCTTCATCATCGCCGGTAATTATTTTTATTTCAATACCTGTTTCTAATTTTACTTTTCTGATAATGTCTTCGCTGTTCACAGCATCGCGCATGGCACTGGTAGCACAAGCTTTAATGTATTCTACATTATACACTTTCATTAAATGCCCGTAAGCTTTCATGGTTTGCAAAATCATGCCACGCTTAACTTTTGATATCTCACCGTTTTCAAATACGTCGAACCCTAAGCGCAGTGGCACTCTTATTAAATTCAATTTATTGAATTCTGCTTTGCCATTATTTTTATCAACTACATCTGCAATTAATAATCTTGCTGCATTACTTCCAATATCAATTGCTGCTAATCGCACTTGGCTTTAAAGTTTTATGGTAGAGATAATGGTACGTTTCAATTTGTGAACGTATTTTTCTTTTACCAGTGGAAGATACATAGTTATTAGAAAGTTCATTATCCAGAATGCGTGCTTTTACATTATCTCTTAATTGAATGTGGATAATGTCTTTTAGTTCTTGAATGATATTTTCATCTTTTATGGGAATAGCAGCTTCTACACGATGATCTAAGTTACGCACCATCCAATCGGCCGATGAAATAAATACTTTTTCTTTTCCGCTGTTATGAAATATCATTACTCTGGCATGTTCTAAATATTCATCCACAATACTGATTGCTGTTGGTTTTATTTTAAACTTTTTATTTTCCATCAATGCACAGAAAATACTTCTTACCACCAATTTTATTTCAACACCTGCCAATGCTGCCTGATATAATTTCTCAATCAATGTAATATCGCTCAATGAATTTACTTTCAAAGTAATACTTGCCTGTTTTTTTGCTTTTGCATTTTTTATTTCACGGTTGATATGTGAAATAATTTCGGTTCGCATATTTGTAGGACAAACCAATAATGTTTTACAGGTTTTTAAATAAGGGATTTCTGTTTTCCAGTTTTCTAAATATTTAAAAATTCGATTGATGTCTGCCATTACATTTCTGTTCGATGTAAGCAAACAATGATCTCCATAAATTTTTGCGGTTTGTTCATTTAAATTTCCGGTACTTACAAAACCATATTGTGTTATTTTATTTTTTATTCTCTTTTTTATCACACATATCTTGGCATGTATTTTCATTTTAGGTACACCCAACAATACTTTCACACCTTCTTCTTCAAGAATTTCTTTCCATTCCAAATTCGCTTCTTCATCAAATCTTGCTTTCAATTCCAGCATAACAATTACTTCTTTTCCATTACGTGCTGCATTAATCAATGCATTAATGATCCTTGAATTTTCTGCTAAACGATAAGCAGTAAGTTTAATAGAAGTAACATCAGGATCCATGGCTGCTTCACGCAATAAGTCAATGACTGCATTAAATGAATGATAAGGAAAGTGCAACATCACATCCTTTTCTAAGATGACATCTGTAACACGCATGGTTTTGATGAGATCGGGATGTGTGAAAGGTTTGCGGCGTGTACTTTTTTTGTTGAACACATCAGGAAAATCCATGAAATGCCTGAAGTTATGGATACGTCCGCCGGGAATGATATTGCTTTTTTTGTTGAGGTTTAATTTGCGAATTAAATATTCCAGTAAACCGATATTCATATTTTTATCATACACAAAGCGAACTGTTTTTCCTTTGCGGCGATTCTTCAAACCTTTCTCAATTTTTTCTACAAATGTGGTAGATACATCATTATCAATATCCAATTCAGCATCTTTGGTAACTTTAAAAACGTGTGATTCAAAATCATCATAATCAAAATAAGAAAAGATGTTCGGTAAATTAAAACGAATAACATCTTCCAATAAAATAATATAATGTTCGCCTGGTTTTGATGGCAATAAAACAAAACGACCAATAGCACGTGATGGTACTTCAATCAATGCATATTTTTGTTCGTAAGCCGATTTTTTTTTGCGCATAACAACGCCGAGATAAATACTCTTATCGCGTATGTATGGCAATTGTGGTAAACTTTCTATCATTAACGGAATAACATTACCGCGTACATGATCGTCAAAAAAATTAATTACATATTTTTTTTGTTCACGATTCAAATGCTTTTCATCAACTAAAAAAATATTTTCTTTTTTCAGTTCACGCATAATGCCATTCCAAATACGGTTAAATTCATTTTGCTGATTTAATACAATGATTTGAATGGCATCCAATACTTTTTGCGGATCATTTTCCATGTGCATATTGAGTTTCTTTCTTTTTATTGCAAACTCAATCATGCGTTTTAAAGTTGCCACACGAACACGAAAGAACTCATCTAAATTATTAGAGAAGATTCCCAGAAAACGAATGCGTTGCTGTAAAGGAACAGTTGGGTCGTTGGCTTCCTGCAAAACCCTTGCATTAAAACTAAGCCAACTGATATCTCGTGGAATTAAATGTTTTTTACTCATAAAAGCCAATCGTATTATTCAAATATAAGATAGGGAAAGGTATGTGTGTATTAAGTTTATCAGAATTGTTAGGAAAGAAAGGTTGATTTATTTTTTTGATGCGCTCTTTTCATTGCATTTCTTTTCTTGTAAATCCTTTCCGCTAAAAGATACAGATTTTTATTTCCTACTTCCTTCGGGACTGCTTCTGGACTCCTTCGGAGATAGTCCACTAATTAGTGGACTATCTCCGAACAAAGTAGGAAAGAAGTAT
>CAILAF010000236.1 GCA_903832075.1 uncultured Chitinophagaceae bacterium | reverse complement strand
TTTTTCAAATTCGAGATGAAGAAAAAAATAAAATAATTGTAAAAAATTATTTTTATCCATCACTATTATACATTGGAAATAATGTAAGTTTAATTACGCCACTTCAAAAGACATCTTTAGAAAAAGAATCTTTTCTTACCCAAAAACATAGTAGCGAATGGTATCACAACTTATAAGGTTGTATTACTAAATTTTATTTTTTCAGCCATCCATTTATTTCTTCCAAAATTTTTTATGACATGTGTTTCACTATGATAAGAAGATCTTACTAATGGTCCGCTTTCAACATAATCAAATCCTAATTCATATCCAATTTCTCTTAATTCAGCAAATTCATCCGGATGAGCGAAACGTTGTACTGGCAAGTGTTTCGGAGTAGGTTGTAAATATTGTCCTAACGTTATTACATCACATCCCACCGCAACTAATTCGTACATCGTTTGAATTATTTCATCTTTAGTTTCACCTAAACCCAACATAATTCCAGTTTTAGTTCGCATCCCACCTTCTTTCAATATTTTTAAAACTTGTAAACTGCGACGATATTTTGCTTGAATACGTACTTGCTTAGTTATACGTTCTATAGTTTCCATATTATGACTTACCACTTCAGGAGCTGCATCAATAATGCGTTGTATTTGTTCAACATTACCTCTGAAATCAGGAATCAATGTTTCTAAAGTTGCATCAGGATTTAATGCTTTAACAGCTTTAATAGTGTTATACCAAATGATAGACCCACCATCTTTTAATTCATCTCTATCAACAGAAGTAATCACTGCATGTTTAACTTTCATTAAATGCATTGCTTCTGCAACGCGTTGCGGCTCATTCCAATCAACGTTTTCAGGTTTGCCAGTTGCAACTGCACAAAAACCACAACTGCGCGTACAAATATTTCCGAGAATCATGAATGTTGCAGTGCCTGCACCCCAACATTCACCCATATTTGGACAATTACCGCTTTCGCAAATTGTATGTAATTGATGATTATCAACCAATCCGCGAACATGTTTATAGCTTTCACCAATAGGTAATTTAACACGAAGCCAATCGGGCTTTTTTATTCTTGTTTGTAATGGTTCTTTTGAAATTACAGGTAATTCTTGCATGAAAAATATTTCCTTCTTTGTTGATTAGAATTAATGAAGTTGAAGTGTGCGACGCAACAATGATGATAAAAGATATATTGCCGAAATCACAAACTTAAACTTTGAATTAAATAACAAAAGTAAATCACTTTCTTTTACCAAACACTAAGGCAACATATGCATTGAAGAAAAATTTCTTCTGATCATTCAATGCCATGATAGGCATTACCTGAGAATAATATTCAGCATTAACCCCAGCTTCAATGGCAGAAAGGACTTCATTGTACCTACCATAATCAAAACGTAAAGCTAAATGTGCATGTGCGCCAGGTACATATTTTATTTCACTGAATCCTTTACCAAAACTAGAAGCTCCAATAATTACATTTGGATCAAGAAATAAAGTATCATTATCTGAATACTTAATATCTTTTTGCTGACCAGTACTTGGGTCAATAATTTGTATATAATAAGGTTTCAACATTCCAAGAGATAGACCACCACCATAAATTAAAGAAACCGCTACCCCACTCTTATTTCCTTTTCCACCTAACAATTTTTGTGAACCCAACCCAATTTTAAAATAATAAAAATTATTTTCTTTCCCATATACAAAAGGATTACCAATAGCTAATCCAGGAAAAATAGATGAACCTTTCGTCAATTTTTCTTCTTTCAAATCTTTACGTTCGCCTAAATCCATCCACCACAAATTAGTCTTATCAATTGTTTTATACTTTCCATGTTCATAACCAATACCATAACCATCTGTATTGAATTTAATACTGAACGCAGATTGTTTTTGATAAATTAATGCTCCTTCTTCTTCTTGTTTAATTAACTGGTTTATCCTATCGCGTTTTTCTTGCGCTTTTTGTTGTTTAGGCGAAAGTTGTTGAGTATTTGTTTGCGCAAAAATTATAATCGGACTAATAACTAAGCTTAAAAATAAAATCTTCTTCACGTTAATTAATTTGTTAGCGTAAATTTATGTAAAAATTCGACTAATGACTTCAACTGTTATTTACAAAGGAAATTTAAGGACAGAATTAACACATTTACAAAGTGGTTCGTTCATTGAAACAGATGCCCCAACCGATAATCAAGGTAAAGGTGAACGTTTCTCACCTACTGATTTATTGGCAACTTCTTATGGAAGTTGCATGATTACTACAATGGCAATACGTGCAGCAGATATGCATTTAAATTTTGATGATACAAAAATTGAGATCACTAAAATAATGAGTACTGATGCGCCAAGACGAGTAGCCGGCATTAAAGCAGAGTTATATTTCACAGAAAAATTTTCTGCTACTGATGAACAAAAAGAACAATTGATAAGAATTGCAAGATCTTGTCCAGTTGAAAAAAGTTTACATCCGGATGTTAAGTTGGATGTTCATTTTCATTGGTAGGTTTTAAAATTTTATTTCCAATAGCACATTGCAAACATTTTTTTTGATTGCAATAATTATTCTTTAATTCTATCAAAGCTTGAGAATCCATTGCATTTTTAGAATAGATTTTCATTTGTTGCCATGCATTGATAATGGTATTTCTTTCAGCAGAAATTTCATTTAACCAAAGAATGGCTTTGTCTTTATACAATTGATCATTTGTATAAACACCATATGCAAATAATACCGGCGAAATAGTATTGATAACAATATTTTCAACCATCTTCTTGCCCAAATGTTTTGGTTGATACGCTGTTATTTCATCAAATAAATAATGATAATGCCAATAATCATTACAAGTAACATCAAATAGTTTTTGTAAATCATGCTTTGAAGTAATTTTCTTGACGTTTGAAAATAAATGAGATGATTGATGAACTAATATTGCCAATTGAGCTAAACGAATAGTCGGAAAATTTGCAGGGCGCATTCTTAAAAAAAATGGTTTGACATTTATTTTTTTGAGTGAATATTTTTTTTGCAAAAATTTATATTCATGTTGCAGCATTAAAGGATACTTTTCTTTAAAATCATCATCTAATAAATTTGCTTGTCCAAATAATAATGCTTCAATCTGATGAATTTGATTTTTATGCTTTGCCAAAATATTAATGGAAATTGATTGAGCGATTTGTTCAAATATTTCTGCATTTACTTTAATTCCAAAATTGTTAGCCAGCATCCACCAAAAAACTTCTTCCCAATGATAATTGCTCTGTTTCAACAATGACAATACTTTCAGCGATTTTGCTTGCAATCTTTCTGCCACTAATCTTTCTTTCCATGATAGCCATGCAATCTCGGAAAGTGCCGGCAAAAAAGATTGACAGGCAATAGTTGAATGATTATTCATCAACTTTTCATAATGCTGTAATAATATTTTCGCAACTCGATTTTGTAAAACTAATGTTGGAATTTGTTGTTGATATTCATCTTTTATACTAATATCATTTTCCCAAACAACATGTAAAATTATGTTTGAATAATTTTTATCGCTTGTGTGATTATGTTTATGCCAATCTGATGCAAAAACATGCAATTCAATATTACCAACAAAAACAATATTATTTATTTTAATTGCTGCTTCTAAAAAATCGGGACCTTGATGTTCGTTGAATAATCCTTGCTTGATAATTATTATTGAATCGCCTGATTCAGTAAATAATTCTTGACGATTAAAGTATTGAAACCGCCAAATGAATTGAAGTAAACTTTCCTTCATAGTATAAAAATTTTACTATGAGGGGTTATTTATGCTTAATAAAATTACAAAAGAAAATTAAACAGTCAAATTTTTTAAAGCCTGCACAACTTTACTTACGGGCAATCCCATTACATTATAAAAATCGCCGGTAATTTTTTTAATCCCAACAACACCAATCCATTCTTGTATGGCATAAGCACCGGCCTTATCATAAGGTTTATATTCATCAACATAATACTCAATCTGCTCTTGTGTAAGCGGATGAAACTCCACTTCAGTTATTTCTGCAAAAGCAATTTCTTTATCATGATGTAAAATCACTACACCGGTGATAACATGATGTACTTTATCAGATAATGAAGAAAGAATTTGAATAGCTTCTACTCTATCCTTTGGTTTGCCAATAATAGAATGATTTAATACTACTATTGTATCAGCGGCTAAAATAGTTCGATGCGCAAAAGCACCATGAAGTGCTTTATGTAAATAATTTTTAACCGCTAATGCCTTTTGTTGGGCAATAAAAACAGGAACATATTCTGCCGGTAAATTTTCTGGATAAATTTCATCCGTGTTTTTTGTGATTACCTCGAAAGAAATATCAGCCCATTCCAATAACTGTTTTCTTCGAGGAGATTGAGAAGCTAGAATTATTTGTTCCATGATTAAGGATAAATTTTAAAAAATATCATTGAAACGATTCCTGTTAACATGATCAGTTTAATATAATTACTCAGTTGATGAAAATCTTTGGCAGTATAAGCAGCAAATAATTTTTTGAATACAAAAATCAAAGGGGCAACAATTAATAAAGTACAATATAAAATACTCCACCACCACTCAAACTGAATTACATAAAATTGCAAAAGAACTAATATTGCAATCAATACAATTAACCAAACAGCCACAAAAACCTTGCTGGCATTCAATCCCCACACAATGGGCATTGTACGACAACCATAATCTCTATCGCCTTCAATATCTTCCATATCTTTTACTACTTCTCTTATCAATGAAATAATAAAAGCAAAACCGGCATATAAAATAGTTAGCCGAAAAAATCTTGCATATAAATCTTTATGTGCTAAATGATAAACATTATTCAATCCGAATTTGGAAAGAAAAATTATAATAATTACCCATGCAGTCAACAAAGAGATAAGTAAATTACCAATCAATAACTTTTTTTTTAACGTTGTTGAATAAAACCATAACAAAAAAACATTTAAGAAATTAATTAACATAACAGGCCAAAAAAAATGAAACGATAATGCATGAAATGTTAGATAAACACCAAATACGCTTAATACTAAATGCCAAATAATTACCCATCGGCGACTAATAATATTATTAACTACCACTTTACTCGGTTTATTGATTTCATCAATATTCAAATCAAAATAATCATTGATGATATAACCTGCAGCTGCAATTAAAACAGAAGCAAAAACTAAAGTCCAAAATTGTTTTTCATCGCCATCATTTCTTAATCCTGCAGGATAAATTCTTTCATAAATACAATATTGAAACAGCACTTGCGTAAGCACTATAAAAAAAAGATTGGGCCATCGTATCAATCTAAAAAAAGCTGTAGTGAGTTTCAAGAATGAAGTTTTTTGTTTTATTATTGAGAACGAACAGATAATTCTTCTCCCCAAGTTTCATTTAATCTCATTGTTTTTTCAATTACATCTCTTGCACAACCTTCTCCACCTTTTAATGGCGAAGTATATTGTGAAATTTGT
Source organism: uncultured Chitinophagaceae bacterium (assembly GCA_903832075.1). Classification (GTDB taxonomy): domain Bacteria; phylum Bacteroidota; class Bacteroidia; order Chitinophagales; family Chitinophagaceae; genus CAILAF01. Next base: position 14,847 of record CAILAF010000236.1, on the reverse strand, counting down.
TTTATATCATTAGCTGCATCAGCAGGACAACAACGCAAACCCGCCAGCATCATTACTTTCAGGTCGGGTAAATCATCGCCCATAAACATTACCTGTTCTGTAGAAAGATTATTTGCTTTCATATAGTTATCCAATGCAGCAAACTTATCTTCTGTTTTCATAAAAACATCTTTCACCCCCAATAATAAAAAACGTTCTTTCACTTCCGGCGAATTACCACCTGAAATAATTACAACACGGTATCCTCTTTTAACGGCTAATTGTATAGCATAACCATCTTTAATATTCATTCGCCTTGCCATTAAACCATCGGGCAATACTATTAATGTACCATCAGTTAGTACACCATCAACATCAAAAACAAAAGTGGTAATTTTTTTAAAGAGCGTTAATACATTGCTCATAATAAACGTTGTTTAATTGATGTATTGAAAAAGTAAAAATAGAATTTACTTTTCATTTGTATCAATCTTTCAACTTATTTCTGATTATCACGCCATTCGTATACCCAACTACTTTGGATCATTTCTAAATGACCTTCATTGCTTTGTTCGCGAGTTCCAACAAAATTGGGTAATTGTAAAACCCATTCAAGTAAATCTGTAAACCGAACACGGTAAATTTTAGATTCGTTAAAATCATCCCCAAATCGTTCGTATAAATTCAATGCAATATCTTCATAATCGTTCCAATGAATGGGCGGCTCAAAATGGTTCATAATTTATTTTTGATCTATTCTCCTAAAAATTGTGTTTGATCTGGTAAAGTAATTTCTATTTCACCATCATCTTCTTGCAAGATACATTGACATCCTAATCTTGAATTGATTCGCGGACTAATGGCACGATCAATAAAATCTTCTTCTTTATCACTTAATTCTTCCAAATAATCCATGCCTTTATCAACATACAAATGGCAAGTACTACAAGCACAAACTGCACCGCAATTATGGTGCAAATCAATATTATTATCTAATAATACTTCCAATAAACTATCACCGGGCTTAATATTGTTTAATTCAACAGGCTCTAATCCTTTCTGTTCGAACTTAATTTTTATATTGTACATGTTGTAAACTTGTTTCTGCTGCAAAAATATTTTAAAAGAAGCAGAGATGATACATATATATATTGTTTTGCTCTACGAATTGAGGAATTTTTTTAAGCCACTATCCATAATAAATTTTGTTGCTTCAAAAGAATTTCTCAAATTGTGCAATCGTTTGCGGTTAAAATAAAATTAATCTTGAACGATCTTAAATTTCGGAACAACTAAGTTTATTCGGTTGCTTGCTCATAAATCCCCGTATGGTTCGCCCTGCGGGGATCATTTTTTGTATTCACCCAAAAACAACACGCTTATCTTTGAATGATATGAAGCTAACTTTAAAACAAAGAATTGCTGTTAATTTTTATACAACTAAGTTTAAAGCCATCGGTTTAATGTCAGCAAAAAGAGCAGCTGAAAAAGCATTTGAACTATTTTGTACACCGCTAAATAAGAAAACAAAAAGAAAAGAACCACCTATATTTCATCATGCAGAAAAAATAACTTTTCAATTAGATGAATTAACAATTAGAGGTTGGCGATGGAAACCTGAAAAATGGAATGGCAAAAAAATTTTGATTTGCCATGGGTTTGATAGCTACAGTTACAAGTTTGAAAAATATGTTTCGCTATTTAAAAAAGAAGGATTTGAAGTATTAGCTTTCGATGCACCGGCTCATGGAATTAGTGATGGAAAATTGATCAATGCTATATTATATAGTAAGATGATTTTAAAGATAGATGCATTGTTTGGATCGTTGTTTGCAATCATCGGTCATTCGTTAGGAGGATTGGCTGCAACATTAGCAGCGACAAAACTTACAAACTTAAAAAAATTGGTTTTAATAGCTCCGGCAACAGAAACTACAAGGGCTGTTGATAATTTTTTACAACTCATCCAATTAACTGACGAAGTTAGATTGGCATTTATAGCATTAATATTTAAAAAAGCACAAATGCCGTATGCAGACATTTCAGTAAGTAAAAATATTTCCTTGGTCTCCGCAAATACAATGTGGCTGCATGATACAGAAGATAAAATATGTCCGTTTGAAGATGTTCAAAAAGTGCAGCAAATTAATTTACCTAAGGTTCATTTTTACATCACACATGGCTTGGGACATAACAAAATTTACAAAGAGAATAGTGTTGCTAAAGAGATCATTCACTTCGTTATTAACGAGTAAGATTTTTTGTGATTTGAATGTTTGAACTAATATTGCATCAATTTTAGAATTAAAATCTGTGTTACTGATGCTGAAGTGAGTGACACAACAACAGTTGAATAGTGAAGTAAAGCTGGCTAAAATAATAATACACAATGGCAAAAAATTTATTGATAGTTGAGTCTCCTGCAAAAGCTAAAACCATTGAAAAGATTTTGGGATCCGATTTCGATGTAAGAAGTTGTTATGGCCATATTCGTGATTTGGAAAAAGGCGATATGGGCATTGACGTTAATAAGAATTATGAACCAAGATATTTTGTTCCGGAAGAAAAAGAAAGAGTGGTGAATGATTTAAAAAAGTTGGCAAAAAAAGCAGATGAAGTTTGGTTGGCATCGGATGAGGATCGCGAAGGTGAAAGTATTAGTTGGCATTTGGCGGAAGTATTGGGGTTAGATCCGGCAACAACAAAAAGAATTGTTTTTCATGAAATAACCGCACCTGCAATCAGAAAAGCTGTTCAGAATCCACGATATATTGATATGAATTTGGTGAATGCGCAACAAGCCAGAAGAATTTTAGATAGATTAGTTGGATTTGAATTGAGTCCGGTTTTATGGCGAAAAGTTGGCATGCAAAGAAGTTTAAGTGCCGGACGTGTTCAAAGTGTTGCAGTTAGATTAATTGTGGAAAGAGAAAGAGAGATTAATCAATTCATTCCAGAAAGCAGTTATAAAATTGAAGCTTTATTTTCTGCAAAAGATATTAATGATAAAAATGTAATTTTTAAAGCAGAAGGACCATCAAAACTTTCATCGCAAACTTCAGCAGAAGAATTTTTATCAAGTTGTAAAAATGCAAATTATACTGTTAACGATATTCAGGTAAAACCTACAAAACGTACGCCTGCTGCGCCTTTCACAACATCTACTTTACAACAGGAAGCATCGAGAAAATTAGGATACGGTGTTAGTAAAACAATGTTGCTGGCACAAAAATTATATGAAAGCGGTAAAATCACTTATATGCGTACCGATAGTATTAATTTAAGTGATACGGCTTTGGAAGATATCAGCAAAGAAATTTATTCTTCTTATGGAAATAATTATCATCAACCAAGAAGATTTAAGAATAAAAATGAAAGTGCACAAGAAGCGCATGAAGCGATTCGTCCAACATACATGAATAATAAAACAATTGATGATATTGATACAAAAAGATTATACGAATTAATTTGGAGAAGAACCATTGCTTCACAAATGAGCGATGCAGAATTTGAAAAAACAATTGCTAAAATAAATATCTCTACAAATAATAATCAATTAACTGCAACCGGTGAAGTAATGAAGTTTGATGGATTTTTAAAAGTTTATTTTGAAGGAAAAGATGACGAGGATGAAGAAGATACCGAAGGAATGTTACCACCACTTTCAATAGATCAGCAATTAGATTTTAAAGAAATGTTGGCAACAGAAAAATTTTCTCGTCCTGCTCCAAGATATACGGAAGCATCATTGGTTAAAAAATTAGAAGAACTTGGAATTGGAAGACCATCTACTTATGCACCAACAATTTCTACCATCGTTAAAAGAAATTATGTTGAGAAAAGAGATAAAGATGGCATCAAAAGAAATGCAAATATTTTAAAACTAAGTGCTAATAATCAAATTGAAAAACAAATCATTCAAGAAAATACCGGTGCAGAAAAATCGAAATTATTTCCAACCGATTTAGGAATGGTTGTAACAGATTTTCTGAAACAGCATTTTGAAAAAGTAATGGATTATAGTTTTACTGCACATATTGAAGAAGAGTTTGATGAAATTGCTGATGGTAAAATAAAGTGGAACAATATGATTGATGAGTTCTATAAACCATTTCATGAAGGAATAGAACATACATTAGAAAACGCTGAACGTGCGAAAGGAGAAAGAGAATTAGGTTTTGATGAAGCCACCGGCAAAAAAGTAATTGCAAGAATGGGTCGTTATGGTGCAATGGTGCAAATTGGTGATAGTAATAATGAAGAAGATAAGCCGCGCTTTGCAAAATTGAAACCTTCGCAAAGTATTGAAACCATTACGTTTGATGAGGCAATGGATTTATTTAAATTACCAAGAACCATTGGTGAATACAATGGATTAGAAGTGGCAGTAAATGTTGGAAGATTTGGTCCGTATATAAAATTAGGCGAACAATTTATTTCTATTCCTAAAACAGAAGATTTATATGAAATAGAATTGAGCAGAGCAATTGAATTAATAAATGCAAAAGAAAAAAGTGATGCACCCATTACAATTTATGATAACAAACCTGTAACAAAAGGTAAAGGAAGATTTGGCCCGTTTATTAAATGGAACGACATGTATATTAATGTTCCAAAACGATACAACTTTGATGATCTTTCCGAAAATGATATTAATGAATTGATTGAAGCAAAAATTAATAAAGAAGCAAACAGGTATATTCAACAATGGCAGTCAGAAAAAATTTCAATTGAAAATGGAAGATGGGGCCCATTTATTCGTTTTGGAAAAGAAATGATCAAGTTAGGCAAGAATGCAACTGGCAATAAGTTTACTGAAGAAGAATTAGCAACCATTAGTTTGGAGGAAGTAAAAAAAATAATTGTTACAGCAATTCCAAAAGCATTTGACAAAAAAACAAAAGCAAAAAAATAATAAATATTCTATCCATAAAAAAAGCTTCAGCAATTACTGAAGCTTTTTTTATTTTATACAAAATATTTCAATCAATTATATTTACCCATTTGTCTTAAAAATCTTACATGCGCACGAATAGCTTTACGCACAGTTGGATATTCAATGTATTGCAATTTATATTCTCCGCAAACAGCACGAACAATATTACTGATAGCCGGATAATGAACGTGAGATATTTTAGGAAACAAATGATGTTCTATTTGAAAATTTAAACCACCCACTAACCAACTAACCAATTTACTGCGTGTAGCAAAATTGGCTGTTGTTTTAATTTGATGTTCTGCAAACTCATCGGGTAATTTATTTGCGGGCATAATGGCAACAGGAAATGCAGTACCCTCAACGGTATGCGCCAATTGAAACACAATACTTAAAATGAATCCGGCAACTAAACTAAAAGTTAAAAAACCTATTAACCAATGCAACCATCCAACTAAAATAATCGGCAACACAATAAATACAAAACCATGATATATTTTAATCATCCAAAAAGCTAAATGATCTTTCAAAGTCATTTTCTTTAATGGCATCTCTCCTATTCTTTGTGTAAAATATTTTTGATAATCTGTAAAGAATATCCAAAACACATACAACAACATATATAAGAATGCAAAATAAAAATGTTGAAAGCGATGCATCCATAACCTTTTTTGAGTAGGTGCCATTCGCATTAAAAATCCAATTTCAATATCATCATCCACTCCATCAATATTCGTAAAACTATGATGTATCATATTATGTTTCATATTCCACATAAAATGATTGGCACCTAACATATTTACTGAATATGCTGCTAACTTATTTTTCCATTTGTATTTACTAAAGCTACCATGACTTCCATCGTGCATTACATTAAAACCAATAGCTGCAATCGAACAACCTAATAATACACATTCTGCAATAGCAAAATACCAAACTGGCGTAAATGATAACAAATGCAAATAAACAATAACAAAAAAGCTTACCAATAAAATAGCTTTTGTAAACAGGCTCATGTTACCTGCCGTAGAAATACCTTTTGTATCAAAGTATTCTTGTACCCTTTTCCTTAATTCATTGTGCAATGAATTATTAGTTGAAGGGAATTTGGGGATTAAAGATGTTCCTGACATAACGTTGATTTAACAATGCAAGATAACTTGTTAATTGAAATTTTAACTGTTAATAAATGTTTAGCGTAGTATAAAGCTAAATGCGAACGTAAACTTTTTAAAAACATTGTATTAGTGCAAAAACTTCTTTCCACATAATAGAACAACTTATTACTGCAATTTTGGGGAAAAATATCTTAGTTTGAAAATGAAATGCATACACAATATTCACGTTATAGCATTGGTTCCCATCAACCAAACAAAAAAATCATGAATCAGACTAATCAGATTGATGCGTTATTTAACTTGATAGATGATCCCGATGAAGAAGTGTATTCAACCGTTTCTGAGAAGATCATTGAATTCGGGAACGGCATTATTCCTAATTTGGAAAATTTATGGGAGAACACTTTACACGAAGAAGTTCAGGAAAGAATTGAAATGCTGATTCATCGTTTGCATTTCACGGACTTAAAAAATGATTTTACAGAATGGAGAGATGGTGCTTATCATGATCTTTTATTTGGTGCATTATTAGTTTCTAAATTTCAATACCCTGAACTGCACACCACGCCTGTATTACAGGACATTGAAAAAATAAGAAGAAATGTTTGGTTAGAATTGAATAACTATCTTACTCCTTTAGAACAAGCCAATGTTCTATCAAGCATTATTTATAATTATTATAATTTAAAAGGTGTTGAAGTAAATTATATTAATCAGGACGAATTCTTTTTGCATAAAGTATTAGAAACAAAAAAAGGAAATGCCATCAGTAACGGAATTATTTATCAAGTGATGTGTGAACTGTTAGATATTAATGCCAAGATTATTAATATTCCAAAACAAATGGTGATTGCTTTTTATCATTCAGATTTTGACCCGTCAACATATATTGGTAATCCTCAAGATAAAATTCATTTTTATGTTGATGGAATAAATGGACAAGCTTATTCTCATCAAGATATTGAAAACTATTTTAAAAAGATTTCTGTTCCGCCCGTAGCTTCTTACTACAAACCATTGTCGCATAAACGTATCATTCAAACATTAATTGAAGAAGTGGCGAAATGTTTTAATCTTCCTTCCAACGAATACAAACAAAAAGAGTTGTTACAGTTAGCAGAGTTATTAGATTAATTTTTTCTAATTAACAAGTAAAAAAATCTTTACTTTAAAGCCTTAATCAAAGAGGCTTTTTTTATGAGTATTACATGGAATGATTTTTCTAAAATAGAAATGCGTTGCGGCACTATCATTGAAGCCAATGATTTCCCTAATGCAAAGAAAGCTGCCTATCAATTAAAAATTGATTTCGGAACTTTCGGCATAAAACAATCATCTGCACAAATCACTCATCATTATTCCAAACAAGAATTGATTGGCAAACAAATTATTGCAGTTGTAAACTTTCCTTCCAAACAAATTGCAAATTTTTTCAGCGAATGTTTGGTATTAGGTGTGTATGATGAAAATAATCAGGTAATTTTATTGCGTACTGATAAACTAACTGTAAACGGACAACTAATTGGTTAATGAATGAACTCTATTATACATATTATGAAAGTCCGATTGGATTAATAAAAATTGGTGGTACAGAAAACTATATTGCTGAATTAAGTTTTGTTGATAATAGAGAACAAATTGCTTATGGGGAGCCGGGTATCAGCGATGTAATTCATCAATGCACTGAACAATTAATAGAATTTTTTCAAGGAAGAAGAAAAGAGTTTACAATCCCTGTACATCAGGATGGTACTGAGTTTCAAAAGAGAGTGTGGAGTGAATTATTAGAAATACCTTTCGGCAAAACCATCAGCTACCTTGATTTAGCAAAAAGATTAGGTGATCCAAAAGTTATTCGCGCAGCAGCTAACACAAATGGAAAAAATAAAATTGCCATCATTGTTCCATGCCATAGAGTAATTGGAAGCGATAAAACTTTAGTTGGTTATTCCGGCGGTTTATGGAGAAAAAAATGGTTATTACAACATGAATTTAGAATTACACATGGTGTACAAACGCTCTTCTAAAATTTAGGAATCGGGCATTTTAAGTTAGGCATTGGTTTATTTTTACCAAAATATAAACCGCTTTTTATAATAGATAATTCGTATGCACCTTGTGTTCCATTATAACTTCCCAGAGAAGAAATAGTTGCATCATAACTAAAAGTAATTTTCAAATCACTCAATTCAAATCCAATTACAGGAATTATAGCATCATTACTTCTATAATACAATCCTAATACTAATTGTTGATTACCATCACCACTTAAATTTCTGTTTGCATTAAATCCAATCACTGCTTCAGTTGCAGTTGCCATTTTACTGAAATAAAAATTAGGATTAAGAATCCACAAATCCTGAATTTTAATACTTGCATTTAGAAACCCTGTTATCCTTCTTGCAATCTGATCATTAAAAGAAGGTGCAAAAAAACCTTCGTGTGGATGATTGATATGCATGATACTTACTCCGACATTTACATATAAATTATCAGATGGAAACCATGCATAATTCATTCCTGCCTGAAAATCGAAATAATGTGTAGAGTTATATACAAATGGTTCATTGGGACTAATATTCATGTCAAAGAATGTACCATTCCACTGATTATCAAAACTAAGTTTACTTCTATCAATGCTTTTTTGAACATAACTAAGTCCTACACCAGCACTCAATAAACTATTATCACTTAATAATTGATGATACGCAATATTTGCTTGGGCTTGTGTAGAAGTTAAGCTGCCACTTCCTGCTGCATCATTAAATAAAGCACCACCAACACCAACCCAACCTGTTTCAAAACGATCATTAAATAATTTAGCATCACCCCACAAACTCATTGTCTTATAAGGATTACCGCCAACACTTGCCCATTGATTTCTGTAATTACCGCCAATTCTAAAATCATAAAGTGGATTAAATCCAGTGTTAGCGGGGTTTACCAATAATGGCGCATTGAAATATTGTGAAAAATGTAAATCCTGCGATTTGCTTTTCATGAAAACAATGCATAACAAATATGTGATAATATATGTAAAACAATTTTTCATTTTTATCTTAATAATGTAATATCTCCTTTAAGAGTGGTGCTTGATTTATTAGTAAACTTTACTTGTAACACATAATGATACACATCCTGTGGTTGCAATACGCCTTTATATGTTCCATCCCATCCAACACTTTGATTCGTTGAAATAAATACCAATGTTCCCCATCTATTATAAATCTGCCAAACCATTTCTTCAATACCATAACCTTTAACTAATAACTTATCATTCACCCCATCACCATTTGGAGAAAATGCCGTAGGCACTTTACAAAGCGGATACACAATTGCATGAATTGATTGACAAGTTGTATCCATACATCCTGCACTATTAGTAGTGACCAAACATGCATTATAAGTTTGTGTTGCTCCATAAATATAACTAACAGGTTGCAATAAAGTAGTTGTTATTAAAGAATCACCATCACCAAATAACCAAGTATATTTTACCCCTCCAATTGAATTATTTGTAAACACAACTGCAGTATTGGCTTGCGGAGGTTGCGGGGAATAAGTAAATGAAGATGTTGGTTTACCACTAACTGTAAGTATTATACTATCAGCATTAGTTATATTACATGATAATGGATTAGTTGCTGTTAATTTAATTTTATAAGTACCGATATTACTATATAAATGATTAGACGGATTTTGTTGCGATGAAGTTGTACCATCACCAAAATCCCAATTAAATTGCGTGGCACCAATAGAATTGTTATTTATTATTGCTGTATAAGGTGCACAACCAACAGATGAAGTAGAAAAGATTGCATTTACATTTGATGCAATACTTAATTGTTGAATAATACTGTCGGGATAATTACAATAATTTGTATCGGATAAAACTAATTTTACATTATAATTTCCCGGAGCCGCATAAGTATGAGTTACCGATGCACTGCTTACTGAATCTAAAAAAACACCATCGCCAAAATCCCATATAAAAGATTTACTTCCAAATGGCTTACCGGTAGATGTAGCAGGTGGTTGTGAAGTATTTATAAATTGATAAGTATTAGAAGAACAATTGCCTATCCTTTGTGGAGTAAATGAAATTACCGCATCATCATTTCTAACACGTAAATCAATAAAAGAACTATCGGAAATATTACATGAATTAGGATCAACAGAAATTAGTTTTACCGGATAATTTCCAACTGTTGAATATATATGAGTGCTTTTGCCATTTGTTGTTGTATCCGGCTTAGTATTATCTCCATAATTCCATATATAATAGCTGGCTGTAGAATTGCTTGCAGCATTAGCATCATTAAAATCAACACTTAAAGGAACACAACCAGAAACATCTCGTGGTATACCTCTAATTGTTGATACAATATCCGAGCCAACGCCTGCCAAATTAAATGCAATTTTTATAGCTGCTTCATTACAACCGGTTACAGTACCATTACTTTGTGTTGTTCCATTCTTTGTTGCCCAAACACCTGGCGTTGTTGGAAAATTTGCACCACCATAACAATTCGCACATTCTGCTTGATAAATAATTCCATTTTTATCAAACCTGCTGGTACCACCATCTACATGATCTGGATATCCACCACCTTTCTGTCCAAACCAACTTCCGTATAATTGTGATTGTGCATTTTTTGCTAATACAAAAAAATAAAAATCACTACCATCAGTTGTTTTTTGAATTGCATCATTTGTTATAGAAAGATTCAGTGTACCCTGACTTATATAATGATCGCCAGTATTTCCTAATCCACCCCAACCTGAAACATATACATTGCCACATCTATCAACTAAAAAAGCTGTTGGAGAAATATTTGGTGCAGTTGAATTAGCTGTTCCAAAATTTGCAGAATAAATAACTGAACTTAAATCCTGACTTAATTTAGTAATAAATTGATTCCCTGTTTTTTGAAGCGTACCTACCGCATCAGTTGTATTCCAGGGAGAGTTAAGAACAGGCAATGAACTTGTTGTTGTTCCCATGATAAAAGGGAACCCGAACTTGTCAAACTTAATTCCATAAATCTGGTCTACACCATTAGAACCGAAATAGATTGTTTTAATAATTTGTGATCCATCATTTGCAAGTATTGTCAAAAAACCATCGCAAGTACCTCCATTAAAACTTGAACCATTAACACCGGCAAAATTTGTGATTGTATTTGTTTTATCTCCGGGAAAATCTAAGCTTGCTGTTCCACCTCCGATATAAAGATTGTTATTCAATGGATTGATATCAATTACATAAGCTGCATCATCTCCGGTGCCACCTAAATAAGTTGAGAAGAGAATTTTACTTATCGCTGGATCTACTTTTATCACTACTGCATCTTGAAAATATGTACCTCCATTATTTTTTGTTTGAATAGCATTTACAGTTGGAAAATCTTTTGATTGTGTACATGAGGCCACGTAAATATTTCCTGCATTATCAATATTTACCTCGCTTCTTGAATCGTCTCCATAATTTTGCCTGAGAGATATAGATCCATCTAAAGTTTTAATAGTTTCATATTTATCTCCAATATTTACCCCATCATTACCACTACCACCAATTCTTAAAGAGCCAATTAAATTAGTTCCATCTGAATTTAATTTAGTGATAACAATATCCCATCCACCACCAGTTCCCGGATTAGCCAATGTTACTGGATAATCTGAAGAAGTTGATCTTCCCGCAATTATTAAATTCCCGGATGCATCTACAATTAAACTATGTGGTTGATCATTACCATTAGCACCTCCTAAATATGTTGCATATACTCGATGTGCGTTTGTAGTTGAATCAAACTTAAAAATACCCATATCAAAACCTGGAAAACCATTTGCATACCCACCTGTAGCCCCTTTATAACTTGTTTGAAAAGCCCCATTGGTTACAGGAAAGCCTGGATTAAAAACAATTCCTCCGGCATAAAAATTACCACCATTATCATAAGTTGCCGTATATCCCCAATTATCAGCAGTACTACCGGTAAAAGTACAAAACACTAAAGTTGGATCTATAACCAATGTTTTATTAGCAGCATATTTTTTTACATTGAAACTTACAATATTTCCTTTCACAACATAATTACAATCTGTTACTTGCTTGCCTTCATCTGCAACAATATAGCTTACAGGTGGCATTTCTTTTACTTCATCCACACTTGTTTTAACAGATAAAGTACCCTCTTTTATTTTCAATGATTCAGCTCCATCAAAATATAATGCAATCTTATTTACATCGCCACCCGGATTAACAATGATATCATATTTTAATTGACCTGCACTGCTTGTATAATAACGGACATCAACATTTGGATATACATTTTTATAGGTTACTGCCTGATAAATTTTACAATTGCTTGCCCACTTGCTTTTATCGTTTCCAATAAAATAATTGTTATAAGTATTTAATGCTTTATCAGGAACTGCAACGGGATTTGGATTCGCATTTAAAAATTTTACTTCGTATGCGTGTGAGTGTAAAACAAGATTTGTATCATTTGATGAATTAGAATTTTTAATACTTGCCAAAGTATTCACCGCATTTGTTCCAATTGCTTTACCATGAATACGGCTTGCAATGGCAGTTATATCATTTGCATTATTTAAAATAACTCTGTAACCACCATCCGGTTTTAATAAAAAAGAACCGCTTACCATTTGACCTTTGAAAGAAACAGAATTATCCCACTGACCTTTATTCTCAATAAATTCTAAATAAGATTGTGCACTTATTTTTATAAGCGAAGATTGCAATAGCATTATAAAAACTATGTACTTCATTAGTTTCATCCGGGGGACAATAATTTTTACTACATCATCAAAACTTAAACACCAACTATTAAAAATATCCTTTCAATATTCTATGTAAAATTACCTGTTTACTTTCACTCAAGATATTTTACTCCAACCCGTTTTACCTTTCTGTGACTGCAAATATTTTTTTAACTGCAAATTTTTTGCCATAACTAAATCAACATCTTCATCAATAATTTTTTCTGCTTCATGTTTTGCTATTGACAATAATTCTTTATCATTTATAATACTTGCTAACTTAAAATTCAATGCACCACTCTGTCTGGTGCCTTCAATATCTCCCGGACCACGCAATTCCAAATCTTTCTCTGCAATTTTGAAGCCATCATTTGTAGCGCACATTATCTTGATACGTTCTCTTGCTTCTGCGCTTACTTTACTGCCTGTTAAAAGGATGCAAAAACTTTTTTCACTTCCTCTGCCAACCCTGCCACGCAATTGATGCAGTTGTGATAACCCGAACTTTTCGCTGCTTTCAATAACCATTACACTAGCATTAGCAACGTCCACGCCTACTTCAATAACAGTAGTACCAAGCATAATTTGCGTATCTCCATTTACAAATCGTTGCATGTTTACATCTTTCAGTTCTGCATTCATTCTGCCATGCACCATGCTGATTTTATATTTTGGTTCAGGAAAAAAACTTTTAACCTGTTCATATCCCTGCACCAAATCTTCATAACTCATCTTTTCACTTTCTTCAATCAATGGATAAACAAAATAACATTGACGCCCTTTATCAATTTCTGTTCTAACAAAATCCATCACATTAGCTCTTGCATGTTCATTGCGATGAACAGTATTTATAGGATGTCTTCCGGGTGGTAATTCATCAATCACACTATAATCCAAATCACCATAAGCAGTCATGGCTAATGTTCTTGGAATTGGCGTTGCAGTCATTACTAAAATATGCGGTGGTGTATTTCCTTTTTTCCATAAAGCTGCACGTTGTGCAACACCAAAACGATGTTGTTCATCAATAATCGCTAATCCTAAATTTTTAAACTGAACAATTTCTTCAATGATTGCATGCGTACCAACAACAAAATGAATAGTATCATCCATCAATCCATTTAATATTTCTTTTCGTTCTTTTGTTTTTGTGCTGCCGGTTAATAATCTGATTTCAACATTCATCTTTTTCAATAAACTGCTTAAGCTGTAAAAGTGTTGTCTGGCAAGGATTTCAGTTGGTGCCATTAAACAACTTTGATAACCATTATCAGCAGCCAATAACATACTTAATAAAGCGACAATTGTTTTACCACTGCCAACATCACCTTGTAATAAACGATTCATCTGATGTCCGCGTGCCGTATCCGTTCTTATTTCTTTCATCACTCTTTTTTGCGCATTCGTTAATTGAAACGGCAAATGATGATTAAAAAAATCATTAAAATAATTTCCAACTTTTTCAAACACTGCACCTCTGCTAACTTTATGTCGTTGCAAACGAATTAGATTCATTCGCACTTGTGCAATAAATAATTCTTCAAACTTTAAACGTTTTAAAGCTGCATCATAATCTTCTGTTGTTTGAGGAAAATGAACAGAACGATAAGCTTCATTTCTTTTTATCAATTTTAATTTCTGTAAAACATCATCCGGTAAATTTTCTTCAATATCTTTTGGTTGCAATTGAGATAATAAAGTGAGTGTGAGTTTACCAATCTGTCTTCCATTCAATCCTCTGGCTTTTAATTTTTCTGTTGTTGGATAAACAGGTTCTAAAAAATTCTTTACTTCTGCAATCTCGGGATTAATGATTTCCATTTCGGGATGCACTATTTGCGGCTTACCATTAAAGAAGCCTGTTCTTCCAAACACCAAATAATTGGCGCCAATATGCAAACTCTTTTGCACCCATTGAATGCCCTGAAACCAAGCCAGTTCTAACTTTCCTGTTTTATCGGCTATTTGAGCCACTAAACGTTTAGAACGTTTTTCGCCAACTATCTCATAACTCATTAATGTTCCGGCAAC
>CAILAF010000235.1 GCA_903832075.1 uncultured Chitinophagaceae bacterium | reverse complement strand
ATTCAGGTACAAGTTGGTGTAATGTTAATACCGGCATTATTGTATGGTTATTTATTTTCTAAATTAGAATTTCCTGCAACAGAAAGAGTGTCGAGTGGTGTATCAACAAAAGATATGTATACATCTCTTTTGAATCCATTATTTTTCTTTATGATCATTTGTATGTTCGGAACTGCCATAACAGAATTGTTTACAGGACAATGGATTGATGTGCTATTAAAAAATGTAAGCGATAATGCAATTCTATTATTAACAATAGAAACTGGTATAATGGTTGTTGGCAGAGGGTTTGCCGGACCTGTTGTTCATAAATTTTCTCCGCAGGGAGTATTGTTGATATCTACAATTTTAGCATCATTGGGATTGTATTTACTTGGTCATACCAATGGTAATATGTTATTTGTTGGTGCAATAATTTTTGGAATGGGCGTATGTTATTTCTGGCCAACGATGTTAGGTTTTGTTTCAGAAAATTTACCCAAGACCGGTGCAGTTGGAATTAATTTAATGGGTGGTGCAGGAATGTTTGCTGTTTCAGTTTATATGATATTTATGGGTGGGTATTATGATAAATTAGTTGCTGCTAAAATACCTGCTGGTACTACCGATGCAAATATTGCAGGCATTATGGACGTTGCAAAAAAAGCAGCAGGACCTGAAATAATTAATACAACATTAATAATTCCTATTGTATTAATTATTGCGTTTATTGGATTGAATTTATATATGCGAAAAAAGAAATCATCAGTTGCTTAAGTTATAATCAACGATACTATGTCGCAAAAAAAATCAAGAAGAGAAATTTTAAAAAGTATTGCATTGAGTGCAGTGAGTATTAGTGCAACTTCAAATTTTTCTTTTGCAGAAAAAAATATCATTCAAAAAAAAATATCATTGAAAGGAAAAATTAATCATTCAGTATCACGTTGGACATTTAATTATCTTTCTTTAGATGAATTATGCATTGCAGTTAAAGAAATTGGGTTTAATGCAATTGATTTAACCGGGCCTAAAGAATGGCCAACCTTGCAAAAGCATGGTGTGTATAGCTCTATGTGTTATACATCGGGCGATAACAATTTATATAATGGATTAAATAATCCTATCTATCACCAACAATTGATTAAAGAATATTTAGAAGTTATTCCTGTAATGGCAAAAGCTGGGTATAAAAATTTGATTTGTTTTAGCGGTAAACGCGATGGAATGGATGATGAAACCGGAATGAAAAATTGCATGAATGCTTTACAAAAAATTTTACCGTTTGCAGAAAAGAATGGTGTTGTTATGGTGATGGAATTATTAAACAGTAAAATTGATCACAAAGATTATATGTGTAATCATGTTGAATGGGGTGCTGATCTTTGTAAACGTATTGGTTCGGAAAATTTCAAATTGCTGTTCGATATCTATCACATGCAAATTCAGGAAGGAGATATAATAAGAAACATCAAAGATTATCATCAATACATTGCACACTATCATACTGGAGGTGTTCCGGGAAGACATGAAATAAATGATACACAAGAATTATATTATCCTGCAGTAATGAAAGCAATTGTTGAAACTGGTTATAAAGGATATGTTGCACAAGAGTTTTCACCAACCTATCCAAACAAATTAGATTCATTAAAAGAAGCTATAAGAATTTGTGATGTATAATCAAATCAAAATTAAAAAGGCAAAAGCAAAAAGTTGTAGCAATAATAATTTTAGTTTTTGAATTTCAACTTTTACTTATCAAAAAATTCTTTATAACGATAATAAATAAAAACTATGTCAGACAATGTTTTTGATGCAATTGTAATTGGCTCAGGAATCAGTGGTGGCTGGGCTGCCAAAGAATTAACTGAAAACGGATTAAAGGTTTTAATGTTAGAACGTGGTAAAAATATTGATCACATCAAAGACTATGTAAATGCAACCAAAGAAGCATGGGATTTTCCGCATCGTGGTGGACGCACACAACAAATGATTAATGATTATCCGGTGTTGAAAAGAGATTATCCTTTGAATGAAGCGAATTTAGATTGGTGGGCAAGCGATAAAGATTCACCATATACTGAAGTAAAAAGATTTGATTGGTTTAGAGGTTATCATGTTGGTGGAAGGTCTTTATTATGGGGCAGACAAAGTTATCGTTGGAGTGATTTTGATTTTGAAGCAAATGCAAAAGATGGAATTGAAATTGATTGGCCTGTTCGTTATGCAGAGATTGCTCCATGGTATGATTATGTAGAAAAATTTGCTGGTATTAGTGGATCAAAAGAAGGATTACCTCAATTACCTGATGGACAATTTTTAAAACCAATGGAAATGACTTGCGTAGAGAAAGATGTTGCTGCAAGAATTAAAGAACATTACAAAGGCGCAAGACATATGATAATTGGCAGAACAGCACATATTACGGAACCACATGCTGATAGAACTGAATGTCAGTTTAGGAATAAGTGCTCGTTAGGATGCCCGTTTGGCGGCTATTTCAGCACACAATCATCTACATTACCCGCTGCATTAAAAACAGGTAATCTAACATTACGCCCATGGAGTATTGTTACAAAAATTTTATATGATAAAGATTCCAAGAAAGCAACCGGTGTTGAAGTATTGGATGCAGAAACAAATAAAACTTTCGAATATAAAGCGAAGATTATTTTTTTAAACGCATCTACTTTAAATTCTGCATGGATATTAATGAATTCTGCAAATGATGTTTGGCCCGAAGGATTAGGAAGCAGTAGTAATGCGTTAGGAAAATATTTAATGGATCATCATTTAGGTGTTGGTGCAAGTGGAAAAGTTGATGGGTATGAAGATAAATATGTTTT
>CAILAF010000234.1 GCA_903832075.1 uncultured Chitinophagaceae bacterium | reverse complement strand
TGTGTTTTTTGGGCTTTCTTTATTTTGCCATGCGCAATTTGAGTATTTCTTGTTTTTCTTTCAACACTGATATTTTTTTTATCTTCTTTCAAGCCTTTCATTTCTTTCTTTTTAGTCTCAGTTGTTGTTTGGGCAAAGGTTGTTATAGCAAGAAAACAACTTGCTATTAGTAAAAGTTTTTTCATGTTAAATAGTTTTATTTGAATAACTAATCGAAAAACCATGCCAAGTAAATTTTTTGTTTAATTTAGCTTGATTCAGTTAAGCATTACGACTGAATACTGCATTAATAAAAATGCCACCCAAATTGGATGGCATCATTTATTCTTAGATGATTTATTTAGCTATTTTTTTTGCATCATTCGCATGCATCATTCGTAACTCTTTTGCATCTTGCAAAAATTCAGACGCAAAAATAAAATTATTCAATAACTGATCTTTACTAAAAATGATTTCTTTATTATTCCCTTCCCATTGTTTTCTTCCATTGTGCAAGTAAATGATATTGTCACCAATTTCCATTACACTATTCATATCGTGTGTTACAACAATAGTAGTAGTATTGAATTCGTAAGTGATGTCTTTAATTAATTTATCAATTAATAAAGATGTTTGAGGGTCCAAGCCGGAATTGGGTTCATCGCAGAATAAATATTTTGGATTTAGTACAATTGCTCGGGCAATACCAACTCTTTTTTTCATACCACCACTTAACTCTGCAGGAAATTTTTTATTCGTATCTTTTAAATTCACTCTTTCTAAAACTTCATTCACACGTTTTGTTCTTTCATTAAAAGGAAGATTGGTAAACATGTCTAATGGGAAACGGATATTTTGTTCAACAGTCATCGAATCAAACAATGCGGATCCTTGAAACAACATGCCAATTTGCTGACGTAATTCTTTTCTTTTTTCCTTTTTCATGTGCAATACATTCTCACCATTATAATAAATTTCTCCGTGGTCGGGTTCAAATAAACCCACCATACATTTAGTGAGAACAGTTTTACCACTACCACTTGAACCAATAATCAAATTGCATTTGCCGGCTTCCATTATAGCACTGATATCTTCCAATATCACTCTGTCGCCAAAAGATTTTTTTATGTTTTTTATTTCAATCATTAATTATAAAACTTCAATTTGATTTTTTAATAAGTCTTCAAATGTATCTCTTCTTCTTATTAAATGTGCTTTACCATCTTTAATTAAAACTTCGGCAGGTTTAAAACGAGAATTAAAATTACTGCTCATTTCAAAACCATAAGCACCGGCATTATAAAAAACTAAATAATCTCCTTCTTTCACTTCATTCAAATTTCTATCCCAGGCAAATGTGTCTGTTTCACAAATATTTCCAACAACTGCATATTTCTTTTTTTCTCCAT
Organism: uncultured Chitinophagaceae bacterium; assembly: GCA_903832075.1. GTDB lineage: Bacteria > Bacteroidota > Bacteroidia > Chitinophagales > Chitinophagaceae > CAILAF01. The sequence continues at coordinate 270 of CAILAF010000234.1, read as the reverse complement.
CAGGATTGCTGATATTTTTAATTCGATGGTAAGAATCGTAAAACATCGGGCGAATTAAATGATTGAAACCGCTATTCACTCCAACAAATGTTGTAGTTGTATTTTCTTTGATGACATTTACCTGCGTGATAAAATAACCACAATCACTTACTAAAAATTTTCCTGGCTCAAACCAAATCTGTAGAGGCTTTCCATTTGGAAGGCTGGCAAATGCTTCATTAACTTTTTGTGCCAATAAATTCATATCAGTTTCTCCATCGCCATCTTTAT
>CAILAF010000233.1 GCA_903832075.1 uncultured Chitinophagaceae bacterium | reverse complement strand
CAATTGTATGCACGAACAGAAAGATCAAGATCTGATAAAGGTGTTTTTAGAATCTTACGAATATGAAGTAAGTTTTCATCCACTTCTTGAGGAGCTTCTTTCACTTGAGTATCAAGTGTAATCAACTCATCTGAGAATAACATAAAATGTTGAATAAGAATTTTTGCAGCTTCTTTCAATGCATCTTCTGGATGAATAGAACCATCTGTTGCAATTTCTATAACTAATTTCTCATAATCCGTTTTTTGTTCAACACGATAATCTTCAACACTATACTTCACATTTTTGATTGGTGTGTAAATGCTATCAATAGGGATTAAACCAATAATCGCATCCTTAGGTTTATTTTCATCAGAAGGAACATAACCTCTTCCTTTATCAACTGTTAACTCAATTTCTAACTGAACTTTCGGGTCCATATTACAAATAACCAAATCAGGATTTAAAATCTTGAATGCATTTGTATGTTTACCGATTTCACCTGCAAGAAATTGCTCTTGTCCTTTAATATTGATAAATATTTTTTCATTATCAACACCATCCATCACACGTTTAAAACGAACTTGTTTAAGACTCAATACAATTTCGGTAACATCTTCAATAACTCCTTTTATAGTAGAGAACTCGTGTTCAACACCAGAAATTTTAACTGAAGTAATCGCATACCCTTCCAAAGATGAAAGGAGAATTCTTCTGAGAGCGTTACCAATTGTAACTCCATATCCTTTTTCGAGTGGACGGAATTCAAACTGACCAAAAAAGTCAGTGTCTTTGTGCATGATAACTTTATCAGGTTTCTGAAATGCAAGTATTGACATAGTTTGTGATTAAAGTTTAATTTATTATTTAGAATATAACTCAACGATCAATTGCTCCTTAATGTTTTCAGGAATTTGATCTCTTTCTGTATAATTTAAAAATGTTCCGCTCATTGCTTTTTCATCCCAATTTATCCAATTAAATTTCTTTGCATTAGAATGTGTAAGTGAATCAACAATTACTTCTAAAGTTTTAGATTTTTCTCTAACTGCTATAACATCTCCAGCTTTCATTTGGTATGAAGGAATATTCACCACTTTCCCGTTAACCGTAATATGGCAATGAGAAACAAGTTGGCGAGCAGCGCTACGTGTTTGAGCGATTCCCATTCTGAAAGTTGCGTTATCCAAACGTGCTTCCAAAAACTTTAATAAGTTTTCACCGGTAATACCTTTTCTACGTGCGGCTTCTTCAAATGTTTTGTAAAACTGACGCTCTAACACACCGTAAGTATATTTCGCTTTTTGTTTTTCAAAAAGCTGAATTGCATATTCAGTTAATTTACCTCTTTTACGAGACTGACCATGTTGTCCGGGAGGATAACTTCTCTTTTCGTACGACTTGTCAGGACCAAAAATTGGTTCTTTAAATCTTCTTGCAATTTTGGTTTTAGGTCCTATGTATCTTGCCATTGTATTGTTTTCTAATACTTAATTTTTTGAATAATTAAACTCTTCTTTTCTTAGGTGGGCGACATCCATTATGGGGAATCGGTGTAATGTCTTTTATTGACATAACATCTAAACCTGCAGCAGATAAAGTTCTGATACAAGCGTCTCTTCCTGAACCAGGTCCTTTAACAAATACTT
>CAILAF010000232.1 GCA_903832075.1 uncultured Chitinophagaceae bacterium | reverse complement strand
TGCCAGCCGTACCCATTATTAAATCATTAATGCTTTTACCGAAGAATAAACTTCATCCACCATTATCGATTTCATACATACATTATTATTGCATGGAGAAAAGCGGTGATTGAAAACATTTACACATGGGCTGCATGCAAGTTCTTTCCAGATAACACTGGCATTTGGCGAAACAGGTCCGAATAATTTTGGTGTTTCCGGACCAAAAAGAATTATAGTATTTATGGCTGTTAATGCGGAAAAATGTCCCGGACCGCTGTCATTAGTAACAAGTATATCTGACATCGTATATAGCACAAGAAGTTCGCGGAGTGTTGTTTTACCAGCCATGGAAATTGCTTTTGACGATCCAATTTTTTCACATATAATTTCAGCATCTTTTTGTTCAGAAGCAGCACCTGAAATAATAATCCTCACATTTTCATTTTCAGATATAATCCTTTTGCCAAGTTCAATAAAATTCTCTGACTCCCATTTTCTTAAAGGTAACAAATCACTTGCATTCGGATTTAGAATCACAAGTTTCATTTCATCAATTTTATTTCCATTACCTATTAATGGAGCGAGATGTTTCTGCATGTCAGTTTTCTCATTTTCAGCAGGAGTAAATACGGGCATATTTTTTTGCATTGATGAAACAGGAACTTTCGTCATCGGTATTTCTGCAGGGTTTTGTAATAAAGCTTCTACAAGTGACAAATAAAAAGAAGAAATATGCAGGTAAGGATTATGCTGTATTCTATGTGTCATTAAATTTCCTCTGTAAGGAAGTTCGCTTGTGAAACGGTGCAGCCCTACACGCATTTTAGCACCTGAAAGAAATGCAAAAATAGCTGAAGCACGCGAAAAAAACTCCATGTCGATTACAGCATTAATCCTTTCTCTTCTTATTTTCAACAAAGCAGAAAATGAACTGGAAAGGAAAGTAAAAAAAGTTCTTTCACGAATTATAATAATATTTTCAGAAGGGATAATGTCAAGAATGTCAAGTATTGAACGGTTATTTTCAAATACACAGAAATAAATATTCTCTCGTCCTACTAATCCTTCAGCGCGTTTTATCGCACTGTAAGCAAGCACTGTGGCTCCCTGTTCAATAAATTTAAGGAAAATTATCTTTTGGGGCTTCGTGGTTTTATTGCCCGAAGAACGAAACAGCGTAAGAAGAAAACAAATTGGCCTGCCTATATAATAATCAATTCTCCTAATTGTATTTGGATTCATATAATTTCTGCGGGTTCATATTTACATTAGCAATTAAGTTGCGTAATTTAATACTTAAGAACACAGCTCAAAGATAAATGTAATTAATGACTACACAAACTTACATCAAATAATCATCAATAAATTCGCGTACACATCCTTCTCCGCCTTTTAAGTCGAGCGTAATATTTGCAATTGCTTTTACAGATTCCACAGCGTCGAAAGGGCATGCAGAGATTCTTACATGCTCCATTATTTCAATATCATTGATTTCGCCCAAAATATAGGTCACACTATTAAGAAAAATGAAGTCGTTTTACCTATTTATCGAGTACCTACAATTTATTGTCGAGATCGACATATACATATTCAACTTTTAACAAAGATACAATCCCATTAATCAATACGTCATTTTACCATTGGTGGAACCTTTTTTTAACATCTGTTTCAATACAAATTCTTATTTTACAGAAGTAAAATACTT
>CAILAF010000231.1 GCA_903832075.1 uncultured Chitinophagaceae bacterium | reverse complement strand
TACGAATATTTTTTTCTTCCTGTGCCACCTGATAAAAGATTCCATTCAATGCTCTCTCAGTTACATAAGCATTCAAATCGGTATTCACTTTCTTTACAAATGGAAGTTTATTGTAAGTAGCAAAGACAGTGTTCCAATATTTTGTAGCATCTGTTTTACCCAATGATTGTTGAATGATTGGTTTAAAAGCATTGGTTAATTGATCGGAAGTTTTTGTATGTAAGTAAGTTGTTGCAGCTGTATCATTTCCTTTTAAAATATTTGCAGCATCCTGAATACTCATTTGTTTAATGGCACTAACAAAAATAGGAGCAGCACTTTTGGCTGCATCTTCTGCAGAACGATTCATTGAAAGAATTGCATCATCAACTTGTTTTCCAAAACCTAGATCACGTAACTTTTTTTCTGCATTTGCAGCTTCAGGTGGCATTAAAATTTTTACTGCTGCATTTTTAAAAAAACCATCCGTTGCAGAAAGTTGTTGTGTACCTTTTTGAACGCCGTTATTCAAAGCTTCTTTAAGTCCATTAGCAATATCATCGGTACTTAATCCGCCACCTTTTACTTTATTCAATAAATCATTTACATTCTGTGAATGAACAGAAAAAGAAAAAATAACAAACAAAATAAGTAATACACTTTTCATGATAATAATTTGAATGATGAAAATAATGAAACCTGATAACTAAAAAGGTTAAATCTATTAAAAGCAAAAAGGCTGCCATAAAATAGCAGCCTTTTTATAATTAAATTCTATAAATTTTATTGGTTTACATAAACCGAAAGAGTTCTTGCCTTAGTACCGGTTGTTAAATTTCCATCCCCCCTATAATATAAAGTATAAGTTCTTTGGTTATTGAAGGTTTGTGAATTTAATGTTGCCAGTGTAATTGCAGTACCTGCTCTGCGTACATACAAAGTATCAGTTAAAAGAGCATTAAATGCCCATTGTGAAAATGTAGTAATTTGACCAGGTTTTACATTCGCAAATATATTACGATTGGTTCTTGTTGACCAAATATCAATATTTTTCCCTACAGTGTCATTTAATACAGCATGTATAAATCGTAAATTAAAGTACCCCTGTGTTGGCGGTCCTGCAAGAGTTGAATCTCTGAAAAACATTTGAGAAGAATCTCTTGTGGAATTAATAGAATCTGTAATTATAAAACTGTAATAAGAATTAGGTTGTATGACTTTTGTAAAGGAAGTAATTGTAATAGAATCCGGATTATTAGCACTCCTTACAGAAAGTCTTATTTGTTGAATACCGGGTGGTATTGATATATACCCCCAACCTGAAGATGCTGTTGGGAAAGCACTTCCATAAGTCATTAACAAAGTACCTGAAGGTGTATATCCGGTAATCAAATTATTATTGATAAACACATTAAAAGAGTCAGGCAAACTAAAAATATTCCTGAAATTTGGTGACAAATCCATGATGCGTAACATGGAAGTTCCATCTAATGTTGAATAGGGGGATTTTGTTGTAAAATCTTTGTTGCAGGAAGATAAATTCATCACCAATGCAACAAGAATTATCCCGGTAATTAATATATATTTTTTCATCATTATTACTTTTTAGTGGTAATTTATTTTTGAGAAAACCAACATTCATTAGTGTTATAATCTAAAGCCATAGCACCAATTCTGGTCAATTCAGGGATATCGTACAAATATTCTGAATTATATCTTGGCTTAAACCTGTATGTCAATTTACCATTGTTTGTCGAATACAAATAAATGCCGGATGGTGGTGTAAAATCTCCATATACTTGCTTGCCGGTTACCGGATCAAGATCAGTGTAATGATACTTGCGCATATCAACCCAAGTTTCATGCAATCCATATCCATACATTGAAATATATTTTTGCATCATAATTTGAGAGAGCGTCAATGAACTTGCTACAGTTGGAACTACGGCTGGGTTTGCAAGGTATGCACTCTTAACAGTTGGCGTAATTACCATAGCCGGCAGAATATTTTGCGGATATGTTGTTGTTAGCATATCAATATTAAGACTGATTGCATTGGTGTATGCAGAAAGTGCCAATGTATAATTCTTTTTAAAATAAGCCGCTTCGGCAATGATAAACTGCATTTCTGAAGCAGTCATCATTGGGAATGGAGCTGTATTTTGAAAAACATAACGACTGTTATCAACCGTAGGTGCAGCAGTTGAAGTACCGGATGCTGTATTACCCCAAAAATTCTCAGGATGATCATTTGCACTGAGCCCGTTTGCAGCTAACCATGGGGAACATCCTTTATATGTTCCGTTAAGATTTTCCCTGAGCATATAACCAACTCTTGGATCAGTAACACCCGTAAACGTAGTGGTATTTAAACCAGTCATAAGACTTGCAATATATGATGATTGTCTTAGTGTACCGATATTACCACGGAATGGTCCTAAATAATTATTAGTAGCAGATAAGAGACCACCTGATACTGTAACATAAGCATTGTCGGCGTTTGTAGCCAAAGAAAGATTCGCATATTTTATAGCAGAATCAGCATAGCCATTAGTTGTATAAATTGCTTTACTGCTCAGATTTTGATAAGAACGAGCTAAGATACCATACACGAATTTTATCCATTTGCTTCTATCTCCGTTATAGAAATAAGCATCTCCAATTGCCAAATTAGACTGACTTACATTTCCGTCAGTTCTGTTTAAGTAGGCTATTGATCTGAAACAGATAGCACGGCAACTATCATAAAATTCTGATTGAACATCATACTTAAATTGTTGCAAACTGGTATTAAATGCCTGTCTTAATATTGCATCACCATAGGCATCTACTAATTCAAGCCAGCCCCATGCCCTTATTGCCCATCCTACTCCAACATAATCCCATTTCTGTTGTTGAGCACCCCATTCAATAATTCGGTTAACATTTTGTCCCTGACCATAATAAACCGCACCCCAAAGACCACCTGTAGCATCAGAAGCAGCAGGTGTGCCTCCCATTTCACCATAAAAATCTAAAGTACTTGTAGAGTATAATCCATAATACTGTACATAACGACCAATATCTAAGCCATCGGCCACAACCCCAAAACCGGTACCGGCTGAGGAATAAAAATAAGTGAAACTGCCAATAACACCAGATAATATACTTTCAATTGGCTCAACGACAGCCGCATTAGGGTTTTGATAAGCAGCATCAATTGTTTTGTTGCACGAGGATATCATTAATATAATACTGCCGATTCCAACAACAATTACAGATTTAAAAATTTTATTTTTCATATAAACTAGTTTTGAATTTTATCAATTAAAAGTTAGCACGTAACCCGAAACTCAAACTAATAGGAGTTGCAGGGCTTCCAAAATCAAAACCGTAAGCACCCACACCAGTGGTAGCCGGGTTATTTCCGTTAACAGATGGGTCAGCTCCCTGGTAGTTAGTAAATAATATCAGGTCATTTGCTGTGAAAAATACATTCATACTTTTCATACCATTTACTTTACGGACAAGTTTTGCAGGTAAAGTATAGCTTAAGGACACATCTCTTAATCTAAGCCAGTTAACATTATGTTGAATAAATTCTTCATCCGGTAAAGTAGTGTAGTATGTGTTGGTCCAATAAGGGCTAACTACAATTGTATTCTTTGTTGGGTTAGCAGTATTCTGCAGTCCATCATTTAATACACCTTGAACTACTCTTGGAATCATTCTGTCTGCTGTTCTTGCACTTTTACCTAAGCTGGTAAGTATATAATCAGTTCCATTATATACATCTCCACCCACTTTCAAATCCCATAGGAAACTGAAATTCCAGTTTTTATACCTGAAAGTATTTAAAGTACCCAAAGTAAATGCAGGAGTTCTATCTCCATGTGGATAAAAATTAGCATCAACCACAGGCAAACCGGTTGAAGGAGTGATAAGTATTTGTCCGGCATTATTTCTTAAGTAGCCAAAAGAAGTGATGGTTCCGGTAGAATGTCCCCTAACCAATCCGCCTCTTGTATTGCCCGACATCCAGGTATCAGAATTATAGAAGTCATTTAAAACACCGATCGCAGCAGGTATTGATAATACTTTACTCCACATATGGTTAAAGTTGAAATTTATATTCCAACCAAAATCTGTCTTTTTAATAGGCGTAACCATAACAGTTAATTCAACACCCTGGTTACGTAATGAAGCTGCATTTCCGGTATTTAATATATAACCTGTTGCATAACTGGCACGATATCCTTGCATGATTTGGTTAGTACAAAGTGTATTGTAATAAGCGCCTTCAATTGATAATGCATTATTGAATAACCTAAATTCTGCACCTACTTCATAAGTAGATTGGCTTTCCGGTAACAGATCAGGATTCGCATTTGTATAGCCATAAGTAAATCCAGGTATCACTGAACTACTTTGATTGTTAACAAATACTGATTGGTTCGAATAAGGATCATTCAATCTTGCTGTATTTGCCAGTGAACCTCTCAATTTAGCATAATCCAATATATTTCCGTTCTTCAAAAAAGGCAATACATCCGTTAATATCATACTCATACTTACACCGGGATAATTATAATTTCTGCTTTTTGCAGGTAGTGGTGAAGCCTGTTCGAAACGGTGAGTATATGAAAGGAAAATAACATTTTTATACCCGATAGAAGCTTCTCCGAAATAAGCCATTTCTCTCATGATACTTTCATTTGGTAAACCAAATACATTTCTAAGTAATCGAACCCTGGTAGATGGCAATGTATTAGAACTGTCTGTACTGGTAGAATCTTTCAGATGGGTACCATAAACATCAAACACTTTGGTTTCTAAATCTTCCCACATTGTACCAACCATTAATCGGGTAGTGAAATTTCCGAAATTCTTCCTTGCTGTAGCTGTAATGGTATGATTATAACCGGAGTAGTTTCTGTAGTAATTATCTAAAGTACCGCCTGTGGAAGCAGCTAATAAATAAGATTCAGGATGTGTAAACAAAAATCCGTTCTGTTGATAAGTATCATAGCCAAATCTGCCTGACAATGTTAACCAGGAAGTTGGATTAATGTTGATACCAAAAGTTGCTACTAAACGGTTTGTTACATCTTCAGTTTTATTATTCTTGGCACTCCAGATTGGGTTATCATAATCAGTATTATAGTTGGTATTAAACATTATTTGTTTGTTTTTCCCCGTTGCATCCTGGTAATTTGCAATATTATAGTTTGAAGGCCATTCGTATAAATCAAATAAGTAACCTGACGCTCCCTTAATTGGCTTAGTGTTATCTGAATAAACATAAGCTATAGAAGGAGAAATATCAATATATTTTCCAATTTTAGTGTTATTAGATAACTTGAAATTATACTTAGTTAACCCATTATATGGCACTGTACCATCAGCTTTTAAGTATGATGCAGTAAACCTATAGCCGGAATTCTTTCCTCCAAACTCCAATCCTAAATTATGAGTTTGAGTAAACCCCGTTTGGAAAAAATTGTGCAGGTTATCATATAATTTAGTATTAGATGGCCATGCCGGACCAAAAGATGTAAATTGTCCCAAAAGCGGTGGAGCTGTTGGTACACCGTTTGTACCTGGACCGTATGTAGTATTTATGGCTGCAAAACGTGTAATTTCTTGCAAGCGGAAATTATCATCATAAGTAATATTGATATTTCCATTTGTATTCTTTGCTTTCTTAGTAGTAATTACAATTGCACCTGAACTTGCCTGACTACCATATAAAGCCGTTGCTTCAGGTCCTTTTAAAACTGTAACAGTTTCAATATCATTAGGATTAATATCAGCAATACGATTGGTATAATCATTATTTCGGTTAGGCAGATCAGAGGCAAGACCAATTCCTGAGCCCCCACTTGAATTTTCATTTATAACTGAATTATCGAGGATAATACCATCCACAATAAAAAGTGGTTGGTTATTGCCTGACAAAGAATTATAACCTCGTAATATAATACCGGATGAAGCACCTGCAACACCACTTGTTGGTGTAACAGTTAATCCTGCCACACGACCCTCTAAGCTATTTACAAAATTCTCGCGTTTGGTATCCTGTATATCTTTACCATCAACTTTTTGGACTGAGTACCCTAATTCACGAGGTTTCCTTTTTAAATCCATAGCAACTACAACTTCACCTAAGTCAGCTGCCTGACCTTTAAGTGAAATGTTTATGTTACCACCGGATACAGTTACTTTTTGGGATTCGTATCCAATATAAGTAATTGTTAATACTTGACCTTTGGATGCTTTAATGGTGAACGCACCTTTGTCATTTGTTTGAGCAACGGTGTTTGTTCCGGTAACTTTAACGGTAACACCAGCCAATGGTGTTTTTTTATCAGTGTCTTGAATCGTTCCTGACACTGTTTGGCTTTGGCCATGAGAAGGCAAAGAAAATATGAAAAGCAGCATGGCTACAACTTTCATCATGGAGGCGAGTTTTCTCATAACAGTTTTTGTTTTTTGTAATTGGTCAAAATAATTTAATTATTTAGGTTAAATATGTGTTCATAGGATATAAGAAATTAGAAGTATACTTAATAATGATATAAATACCGCAAAAAAACGCAAAAACGATTTTTTGAATGTTCAAATATCGAAAATTAAAGCATAGTTAAACTTTTAAACCACATAGTTACGAATTTATTTCAGTATAAAAAAAGTGTTTCTTAAGAAAATTTTAACTTATTTAAATAATAAAAAAAACTGCAAAAAGATGCAGCGTATCAAAAAAATAGTTGTCTTAAAGCAATTTCACCCCTTTTTGACGATACATTTCCAACCCGGCATCATCAGGTTCCAATTCTGTTATTAAAGTATCAATTGCATCTGTACCACAGACTTGAAGTCGTTGAACAGTATTCAACTTTTCAGAAATTGCTAACGATATTGTCCTATGTGCACACTTTATCATTGCTTTCTTTACTTCTATCACTTCCCATTCCAAATCGGTAATTCCCTTTTCAGCATCTATACTATTCGTTCCTAAAAAACATAAATCTGCTTGAATCTCACTTAATCTTTGTACCACTTCTGCACCAACTGATATTTGTGCACTTTTTAATAATTTGTTTCCAATAAATATCACTTCACTATTTGGATGATTTAATAATTCTAATGCAGTAGGCAGACTAACTGTTATAAAAGTAGCATTCAAATTTTCGGGTAACATCTTCACTAATTCTATGATCGTTGTACCACCGGAAAGAATTACAAACATGCCGTCTTTAATCAATTCAACCGCTTTTTGAGCAATGATTCTTTTTTCAGGCCGTAAATAAATATCACTGTTCTTTAAAGTAAAATGAAATGATTTTGATAAAGCGCCACCATGCACTTTAGTAAGTTTCTCTTCTTCATCCAATTCCTGCAAATCTCGCCGCACTGTATCTTCCGAAACATTTAATTGTCGACTTAAATCAGATGATAGTACTTTATTATGAACATTAATTTGTTGAAGTATATAGGCCTGTCTTTCCTTTTTAAGCATGTTAGTTGTTTTTGGCAGGCAACTAAACTACAAATATTTTTTTCATCAACAGGTGTTTTATTTAGCAATAACTATTTTTCAATATTAATTTCGATATTCGCTTTCTGCAATGATCACTCCTCAAACCATAGAACAAATAAAAAGTCGCATTGATATTATTGATGTGATTGGCGAATACGTTAAATTAAAAAAACGCGGTGCCAATTATTTAGGACTATGTCCATTTCATAACGAGAAAACTCCTTCTTTCACTGTATCTCCTGCTAAAGAATTATATAAATGTTTTGGTTGCGGTAAAAGCGGCAACACTATTACATTTTTAATGGAGCATGATAAGATGAGTTATGTTGATGCATTAAAATTTTTAGCAAACAGATATAATGTTGAGATAGAAGAAACAGAATCAACACCAGAACAAAAAATTGTTCAACAAGCATCAGAGAGTTTATATATCATCAACAATTTTGCACAAAAATTTTTTGAAGAAAAATTATTTGATACAGAAGAAGGACAAAACATTGCATTAAGTTATTTAAAAGAAAGAGGCTTCAGAGAAGAGATCATAAAAAAATTTCAGATTGGATATAATCCAAATCAAAGAAATGAATTATCAAATGCGCTTACACAAAATCAATTCAATAAAGAATTATTATTAAAAAGTGGATTGGTTGCTATAAGAAATGAAAATGAATTAGTAGATAATTATCGTGGTCGTATCATCTTTCCTATTCATAATAATACCGGAAAAATTATTGGCTTTGGTGCAAGAATTATTGGAAAGAACGAT
>CAILAF010000230.1 GCA_903832075.1 uncultured Chitinophagaceae bacterium | reverse complement strand
AATCGCAATTAAGTGCATCGAATAAAAATGCGGCTAATTTGCAATCAACCATTACTACAGACAGTACGCTGTTGGTAGTATCAAATACCCAGGTAACAAGCCTTCAATCTCAATTGGATGGTGCAAATAAAAGTAATGCGGATTTACAATCGCAATTAAGTGCATCGAAGTCATTAGACGCAATTAATTCCGGTAATGAAGCATTCTCCGATTTTGCAACAGCCGGTATAACGGGAGCAGATGCATCTAAAATAACTGTTTATAATACTGCAATTGCCGCTTCAATCTCTTCAAAAGGGAGAAGCCTTACTCTAACAGAAGTGCAGGCAATCATCAACTCCAATTAAAACAATAAACAGATGAGAAATTAATTGATTAAAATAATGTAAAGAAATTATGAAAGTAAAATATAAAACAGCGTTCTTATTATTTGGAATGATTTTGTTGATGCAAACATTTTTATCCGCACAGGTGGGTGTGGGCAATACCAATCCCGATCCTTCTGCAAAATTAGATGTGTCAAGCACCACACAGGGATTTTTATTACCGCGTATGAGTTTTGCAGAACGTAATAACATTGCAAGACCTGCAACAGGATTAATGGTGTTTTGCACCGATTGCGGAATCAGCGGCGAATGGCAGGGCTATAACGGAACTGAATGGACAAAATTATCAGGAGATGCCTCTTCGCCTGTGCTGACTGTTGGTACTGCTTTTCAGGGTGGTATAATTGCCTACCTTTTTCAACCCGGTGATGCGGGTTATGTTGCCTATCAGGTACATGGTTTAATAGCTGCAACAGCAGATCAGGGAACTTTATTTTGGGGCAATCTTGCTGCTTCAACCGGTGCAACGGATACGGCTGTTGGTAAAGGTTTTTTAAATACTGCTGAAATCATTACTGCGCAGGGATCACCTTCTCCAAATTATGCTGCTTCATTAGCAAGATCATATACGGATGGAAATTATTTCGATTGGTATTTACCCGGTGCTGCGGAATTAAAAAAACTGTATCTGAATAAATCGGCTGTCGGAAATTTCAGTAACTCAAATACGGTGTATTGGAGTTCTACTGAAACAGATCAAAACAAAGCAACCGCCATTAATATTTCAAACGGTAAACAACAAAGTTCTTCAAAAGACAATGTGTTTTCTGTAAGAGCTGTGCGTACTTTTTAATAGAAAATAAAATAAAAGTGCATCATTAAACTATACCACTCTGTATGAATAAAATAATTATTTCAATTGCCCTTTTACTTGGCATCTGCTTAAACAGCAAAGCTCAGTTTTATGTAACCAATGGAGAAACGATTACAATAAATAATTTTGTTGAGCTTTCGATAAAAGGAAGTGTGGTTAATAATGGAAGTATTGAAGGTACGGGGCAAGTTACTTTAAACGGCAGTGCGCATCAATCTATTGCCGGTGATGGAAAAATTGCAAAACTTACATTAGCTAACAGTACGGGCTTTACACTAAACGCTCCATTAATTATTTCAGATACACTTACACCCACCAATGGAACATTAGTTACCAATGGATTTTTAACATTGCAATCAACCGCAAACGGAACAGGTGCAATAACGCAGGGAAGCGGAAATTATTTAACCGGAAATGTTTCCGTACAAAGATATATAGGCAATACCCCCCGATGGAGAATGGTTGGTTTCCCTTTTACGAGCGGAACCAACATCTCCGAATCTGATCTAAGTACATTTTATACTTCGGGATATAATGCATACACGTATGATGAAACAAAAGACGATGGCAGTTACGGTAATACCGGTGCCGCCAATGCAGGATGGACAAAGTTTTCAGGCGGAACAATCTCCTCATCAAAAGCAATTTTATTAATCGGTGGCAATGTAACACCGGTTATTAATTTTACCGGAACGGTTAATACAGGCACACAATCTATCCCGCTCAGTTATACGCCGGGCAATGCACATAACGGTTGGAATTTTATTGCAAACCCTTATCCTGCACATATTAATTGGAGTACCATCATTGCCAATAACCCATCGCAATTAGACAATGCGATTTACAGATTTGATCCAGGCACAAATGCTTATTGTGCTTATGTAAACGGTCTCAGTATCGGCAATCAATCAAACATTATTGAAAACGGAGGAGGATTTTTTGTGCATTCAACAGGAGCCACATCAATAGCAATTCAGGAATCTGATAAAACAACCAATACACCTCTGGCAAGTTTATTTGGCTTTAGTCCTGTACTGCAGGAAAATAAAAGCATTATTAAATTAAGTCTTTTAAAACAGGGTGAAACAAATGGCGATGACGTTATACTAAGATGGGGAGTTGATCCTGCAACAGATAAGTTTGATGGTGCGTATGATGCGTATGATTTGGGAAGAGTATCGGGAGCTGACTTATCTGTAACAGGAAGTGACGGTACATTATATTCTATTTTCCACGGCAGCGCTTTACAAATAAAAAGTAAAGAACAAAGAGAGATTGCACTGGGTACAAAGAATATGACAGAAGGAAATTATACCATTAATTCATCCTTACTTTCTGCCATGTTTGATAATAACGAAGTGTTTTTGAAAGATCATTATACCGGGCAATCATCGCTTATCAGTCCGGATAATTCAGCTTACTCATTTTTTGTTAATTCAGATGTAAATTCTGCTTCATCAAACAGGTTCAGTATCGCCTTTAATTATAACGTAGCAGAAAATACCGCGAAAATTGCCCTTCCCGTCCTTTTATTAAATAATCCGTCAACGGGCAACGGGTTTACACTGTTCAGTAAAAACGCTTACAACCGTTTACAATGGCAGATAGTTGATGATAACGGAAGATTACTGCAATCAGGCACACTAAACAATGTAATGAAAGAAAGTACTCATCAAATCAATACTGTAACTAATACGCAAGGTGTGTACTTTATTAAATTAATTGGTGATGGAAATCTATTACCTGCATTAAAAGCATTAAAGAATTAAGAAACAAGATTCAGGGAACATGCACCAAGAAAAGAAAATAAAACAATCAACATGAAAATAAAACACATCAATATATCACTACTCATTATTATTTTTTTAATTCCTGCATTGCCCTTACTGGCACAACCAACGCCACCGCAGGATGCGCCTATTGATGGTGGATTAAGTTTATTAATTGCAGGTGGTGTGGGTTATGGGGTAAAGAAGTTAAGAGAGAAAAGAAAGAAACAGGAAGAAGAACTGAAAAGCAAATAAAATCTATCGCCTAATCAATAAAACCTCATCAACTGATGGGGTTTTATAGTTTTTAGAATTGTCTCATAAAACGACCCATTATTCGAGAATCCCGCTTCATCGTATAAAAAATTAAGTTCTGTTAAATTAATCCCGTTAATAAACTATACTTTTTCAATATTTTGATTTGCTCAATTCATCGAATAAGAATACACCTTCCTTACTTACAACCATTCTTTTTTCCATATTAACTTCAATTATTTCTATCCGTTGATTCTTTATATTCAATACAAACATTTCAATGAATTTATACTCAACTTCATCCCCAACATAGTTTTCATAGGTGGAATATCTAAATCTTAGACCAGTTTCATTATGCAGCAATATTTGTTCGTGCATTCTGTATACTTCATCCGTTTTTTGTAATTCCGAATTTTGGTACTCTTTTGATACATAACTAACGAACTGAGTTTTGTCGCAAACATAAAATTCCGGTTCCTTGGCAACTATTGTTCTTTTCAGTCCAATTGTGTTTAAAATTTTATCAACTTGTTCATTATTCATTCTTGAAGTGCGAAATTTAATTTTCAATCAAATTTACAATAATGTTCGCCCATAAATATTAGTATGATTTCATTTTGATTTCAATCGGTCGGAATTCCGAGTGATTGAATTAATCCCATTATTAGACTATACCTTTTTTTTGTGATGTTAAAAAAGCTATAGAGTCCTTAGTAGAGGCGGCTTTCAGGTTTTTTATTCTATTTTAAGAGTGTACTAAATACTACTTTAAAATGATGATACTTTATTATTGTTGTCTGATAAAACCACCCATTATATGTCACTCGTTATTAAGCAAGAAAAGTTCTT
>CAILAF010000229.1 GCA_903832075.1 uncultured Chitinophagaceae bacterium | reverse complement strand
CGGCAGTTTCTTCATTTACTACAGAAATATAAGTTGAATAATTATCTTTCAATAAATCACCAATAAAAAGAGGGAACTTTAACCATTGATATGGCGTAAGTATATTCCAATTTTTCTTATCAATAATTCCTAAAGCATACATGCTTTGATCGCCGTAATAATCAATGGTTGAATAAGCTGCATATTCCGGAATGGCAATTACAATATCGTTTTTTTGCAGGTATGGTTTTAATTGATTCATATAAAAACACATACCAATTCTTGCATTAATGCTCATGTCAATTACTGAAACATGCAATGAATCTTGTAATAATTTAGAATTAATTCCATAACAAACATTAGAACCGCCAATTAATATTATGCGTGGAGATGCTTTAGTAGCAAGCATTTCAGTTTTATCTATTACACTTGCCCTGCCTTTATTTCTTAATTTATATCTAACAATATATGAGGAAAGAAAAAGAATTAATAAAGCAGTAATAAATAATCCTGTAACAAGTATTAATATTTTAAGGATAAATTTTTTCATACATTAAAACTGAAAGTAAATGAATGAAGCTTGTTTAGAAAAATTAGCAATGATAAAAATGGCCAGTATGCAATAAATAAAGTATCGCATTTTGGGTATGTAATTGATGATGGCATCTAATGTATTATCCTGATGTCTGCCAAACCAATCAATCAGCAAAAGAAATATGACTAACAGCAATGCATCTTTATGACCAAGTAATGAAAAGCTATTGAAGTGAGCAATGCCTTTTAGATATTGTAATGCATCTGAACAGCTTGCCGATCTAAAAAATATCCATGCAAGCGTAACTAAAATAAAAGTAAAAACAATTGAAATAAAATCTTTAAAAGGTGGAAACAGATTATTGGCTGCAACAATTTCTTTTGAAATTGATTTGGTTTTATTTAAAATTAATAAGGGTAAATAATACAAAGCATGTAAACCGCCCCAAACAATAAAAGTAAAATTAGCACCATGCCATAAACCACTTACTAAAAAAACAATGATGGTATTTCTTATAGTTTTATTTTTTGTTCCATAAGAACCGCCTAATGGGATAAACAAATAATCTCTAAACCATGATGATAAAGAAATATGCCATCTTCTCCAGAACTCTGCAATGTTTCTTGAAAAATAAGGATAATTAAAATTGATGATAAGATCAAATCCTAACAATTTCGCTAATCCTCTTGCAATATCTGTATATCCGCTAAAGTCGCAATAAATTTGAAATGCAAAATACTCAGCACCCATTATTAATATGGGTGCATCATAATGATGATATTTATTAAAAGTAAGATTGGCATAAAATGCACAAGTATCTGCTATCACAACTTTTTTAAAAAATCCCCATAATATTAAACGCATTCCCTGAACAGCTTTTGCATAATCAAAAACTCTTTTCTTAAAGAATTGCGGTAAAAAATTAATTGCTTTTTCTATTGGACCAGCAACTAATTGCGGAAAGAAACTAATATAGGCGGCATAAGAAATAATATCGGTAGTTGCCTGCATTTTTTTCCTGTACACTTGAATGGTATAACTTAATGATTGAAATGTATAGAATGAAATACCCACCGGTAATATTACATGCAGTGTAACAAAATCTGCTTTCCAGCCAAACAATAAAAGAAATTCTTTTAAAGCATCAGCAAAAAAATTAAAATATTTAAAGAAACCCAATAATCCTAAATTAAAAACCAAACTAAAGATGATCAATAATTTCCTTGAATGTTCTTTTGTAGATTTTTGTAAAAAATATCCTACAAAAAAATCAACAAATAAACTTAAAAAAAGTAAAGACAAAAATTTTATACTCCACCATCCGTAAAATATAAAACTTACAATAGCTAAAAACCCGTTTTGTAGTTTAACTGATTTGTTGAATACAAACCAATATAAGCAAAACACTATTGGAAAGTAGGCTATGAATATCCAGGAGTTAAACAGCATTGAGTATTGGAGCTTTAAGCTGTATTAACGAATACTCAGTTTCGTTTAGTGTATTGTTAGACCATTTTAAATGATTAATAAGAAGCTTTGATTTATTTAAACAGCTTTTTAATGTGTTTTTGCAAAACCTAATTTTTTCTACTCATATTCTCATCTGTATGTTTTGTATCAAAGTTTCTATTAGCCCAATTAAATATAAGTGGAAAGATGATTAATGAAAAAATCATTGCACATAAAATTCCTCCAATTACAACTCTTGCTAATGGTCTTGAACTTTCAGAACCAATTCCATGCGATATCGCTGCAGGTAATAAACCAAGGGCAGCCATCAAAGCCGTCATCATTACTGGTCTAATACGAGCAGCAACTCCTAAACGAATGGATTGATATAATGCATCGGGTTGATGTTTTAGTTTGTTCAAATTCTCTTTAAATTCTGTTATTAATAATACACCAAACAAAATACATATACCAAATAATGCAATGAATCCAATACCTGCCGAAATACTAAAGTTGGTATTACTAATAAATAATGCAGCAATACCTCCAACAATTGCAAATGGCACATTTAAAAAAACCAACCCTGCATCTTTTAAATTTCCAAACATGGCAAACAGTAAAAAGAAAATAAGTAATAAACTTATTGGAACTACTTGTTGTAATCTTTTTGTAGCACGTTGTTGATTTTCAAAATCACCTTGCCATATCATGTTATAACCTTTCTTTAGTTCTACAGCTTTACCAACTTTATCTTGTGCTTCAGCAATGGCACTTCCCATATCTCTGCCACGTACAGAAAATTTTACAGCAGAATATCTTTCATTATCATCTCTGAAAATTAAACATGGTCCTGTTTTCATACTGATGCTTGCAATTTCTTTTACAGGTACTTTTGAACCACTTTGTGTAGGTACCATTAAGTTGCCAATATCAGCAGGAGTTTTTCTAAATTCTTCAGGAAAGCGTAAACGTATCTCAAACTTTCTTACACCTTCATATAAAGTTGATGCGGCTTTACCACCAATTGCCATTCCTATTACTGCATTGGCATCGGCGCTGGCAACACCATATAAAGCCATTTTTTGTTGATCCAAATCAATATCTAATTCGGGTTGACCAATATTTTTTATAATACCTAAATCTTCAATACCATTTACAGTTTTAAGGATATTGTAAACTTGTGTTGATTTATCTTCCATATAATTCAATGAATCACCAAATATTTTTACGCAAATAGAACCTTTAACACCAGATACAGCTTCTTCAATATTATCTGTGATGGGCTGAGAAAAATTAAGTTGTGCTCCCGGGATAGTAGATAATTTATTATTCATTTGATCTACCAATTCATCTTTGGTGATTAATGGTTTCCAATCATCTTCTGGATAAAGAATAATATCAAATTCATTATTATAAAATCCAGCAACATCAGTTCCATCATCGGGTCGTCCTGTTTGTGATACAACATTTTTCACTTGAGGAAAATTCATTAAAGAGGAGCGTACCTGTTTTGATATTTCAACTGATTTATCTAATGAAATACTATAAGGCATCTGAACTCTTAACCAAATTGATCCTTCATCCAATTCAGGTAAAAACTCACTTCCTAAAAATTTAAAAGAATATAATCCTACAATGATTATAATGAAAGAACAAATCATTGATGTGTACTTATGCTTATAAGTAAAAGCAAAACTTTTCAATAAACTTTTGGTAAGAAAGTTTACAATAGGATTATGTTTTTCATGCACATTCTTATTTAATAACATGCTGATCAAAACAGGCACTAATGTTAATGTTGTAATCAATGCGCCTAACAATGCGAAGCCTAAAGTATAAGCAAGTGGCGAGAACATTTTGCCTTCTACTTTTTCAAAAGCAAAAATGGGCAACAATGCAGCGATGATGATCAGTTTTGCAAAGAAGATTGCTTTTCCAAGTTCAGCACCATTCTTCTTAATCAATCCCATTTTGGCAATCTTATTAAATCGGTCCATACCAATTTCTCTTGCTTGTCTATCAAGCACAACAAAAATTCCTTCAACCATAACAACAGCACCATCTATAATAATTCCAAAGTCAACAGCACCTAATGAAAGTAAGTTGGCACTCATTCCCATTAAACGCAAACAGATGAAAGCAAACAATAATGATAAAGGAATAATAATTGAAACAATTAATGTTGTTCGCCAATTGAACATAAACAGCGATACAATCAATGTTACTAATAGTATCCCTTCCACCATATTATGCAATACGGTATTAGTGGCAAAATGAATTAAGTTATCACGATCATAGAAGGGAACTATTTTTGTATCTGCCGGTAATATGCTGCTATTGAGTTTATTGATTTTTGTTTTAAGTGCTGCTATTACTTGCGATGGGTTTTCACCTTTACGCATTACAACTATTGCTTCAACAACATCATCTTCAGTTGTTATAGTTCTTTTTCCTGTTGAATCAACAATAGCATCAGCTCTTCCTACTAAACCCAATCGAGGAACATTGGAAATTTCAACTTGTGCAACATCTTTTACTAATACAGGTACCCCATTAATATTTTGGACAACTACATTCTTTATTTCGTTGATATCATTCAATAAACCAATTCCTCTTACAACATAAGCTTGATTATTTTGAATGATAATATCACCGCCAATATTGATATTACTTTTTTGAACTGCAGAATAAACATCTAATGAAGTGATGCCAAGTGTTGTTAATTTACCGGGATCAACTTTTATTTCATAAATTTTTGTTTTACCTCCAAAAGAAACTAAATCTGCAATGCCTGGTACGGAACGTATTTGTCTGTCAACAACCCAATCTTGTATAGTTTTTAATTCTCTAACATCCCGAAATGTACTTCGTAATGTATAACGAAAAATTTCTCCTGTTGGTCCTGTTGGCGGTTGAACAGAAGGTATTACATTTTCAGGCAGGTCTGCATCACTTAATAGATTGTTTACTTGCAAGCGGGCTTCTTCGTTGGTAACTTTATCTTCAAAAACAAGTTTTATATAAGATAACCCGAATATGCTTGTTGAGCGCAGACTTGTTTTTTTCTGCACAGGATTCATTGCAATTTCAATAGGAATGGTAACAAACTTTTCTATTTCTTCAGCACTTCTACCAGGCCATTGTGTAATGATGGTTATTTCTGTATTGGTAACATCAGGGAATGCTTCAATGGGCATTGTTTTAAAAGTAATGATACCTGCTAAAAGCAATAACAATGTTGATAGTAAAATGAAATATTTGTTTTTAAGCGAGAAGGCTAAAATGTATCGAATAATTTTTTTCATTATAGGAAACTTTCAATACTTAGATTGATTTATTTTTTTGAACCTCATTACAATAGTTTACAAACTTAATTGAATTAATTTAGTTAATTGTTTTTTTATGAAACGAATAAAATTGAAATCGCACTCATTAAAACGTACATAAAAAAAGTCGCCAAACAATACATGTATGGCGACTTTTAAATTTTTATGAATATTTAAATTTTTTCATCAATAGGTCCACTATGTTTTGTATCAACATTTTTGTAAGCCCATGCAAAAATTAATGGGAAAACCCAAAGAGAGAAAATCATGGCACATAATATTCCTCCAATTACAACCCTTGCTAATGGTCTTGAACTTTCTGAACCAATACCATGCGAAATGGCAGCAGGTAATAAACCAATTGCAGCCATCATGGCCGTCATCATTACAGGACGTATTCGAGAGTTAACACCTAATTTAATAGCACTGTATAAAGAATTGGATTGTCCTTTTATTTTATCAATATTTTGTTTAAAAACGGTAATCAACAATACACCATCTTGAATACAAATACCAAATAATGCAATAAAACCAATTCCTGCAGAAATACTAAAATTTGTTCCTGTAATGTGCAGTGCAAAAAGGCCTCCAACAATGGCGAATGGTACATTTAAAAACACCAATGCAGCATCTTTAATATTACCAAACATAGCAAACAGTAATAAAAAAATCAGCACTAAACTAATAGGCACCACTTGTGCCAATCTTTTTTCAGCTCTTTGTTGATTTTCAAAATCTCCCTGCCATTCCATTTTATAACCTCTTTTCAATTTTACTAATGCATCTACTTTTTGTTGTGCTTCAGCAATGGTACTTCCCATATCTCTACCACGTATTGAGAATTTCAAAGCAGCGTATCGTTGATTTTCATCTCTGAAAATCAAACATGGACCTGTTTGAGGATCAATCGTTGCTATTTCTTTGATAGGAACTTTGGAACCATTTTGTGTAGGCACTAATAAATTACCAATATCTTCAGATGTTTTTCTAAATTCTTCGGGGAAACGAATTCTAATATCAAAAGTTTTTATGCCTTCGTATAAAGTGGATGCTGTTAAACCACCAATAGCCATTGCAACAACTGAATTAGCATCGGCAGTTGCAACACCATACAATGCCATTTTTTGTTGATCCAAATTAATGTCTAATTCAGGTTGACCAATATTATGAATGATACCCAAATCTTCAATTCCTTTAACAGTTTTTAAAACATTGAATACTTCATTCAATTTAGGTTCCATATAATTAAGTGAATCACCATAAATCTTTACACAAATAGAACCTTTAACACCCGAAACAGCTTCTTCCACATTATCCATAATAGGTTGAGAGAAATTTAAATTTGCACCCGGTAATACAGATAACTTATTATTCATTGAATCAATTAATTCTTCTTTACTGATATGTGGTTTCCAATCATCTTCAGGATAAAGCATAATTGAAAATTCATTATTATAAAAACCTGCAACATCAGTTCCGTCATCGGGTCTTCCTGTTTGAGAGACTACATGTTTTACTTGAGGGAATTGAATTAGAATATCTCTTGCTTTCTGTGATATTTCAACAGATTTTTCTAATGATATACTATAAGGTGTTTGAATGCGAAGCCAAATAGAACCTTCATTTAATTCAGGCAAAAACTCTGAACCCAAATATTTAAATGAGTAAATACCTAATACCATAACCACTAAGGCAAATGGAACAATTATGTTTCTTAGTTTGAATGCTTTTGTAAAACCACTTAACATGAAACCTGTTAAATGATGAACAAATGGATTGTGTTTTTCGTGAACATTCTTGTTAAGCAATAAACTAATTAATACCGGCACTAAAGTAATTGTAGTTATTAACGCACCCAATAATGCAAAACCTAAAGTATAAGCCAAAGGAGAGAACATTTTGCCTTCAACTTTTTGAAAAGCGAAAATGGGTAATAAGCCGGTGATGATAATAACTTTTGCAAAGAAGATGGCTTTCCCTAATTGTGCACCATTATTTTTTATTAATCCAAGTTTGGAAATTTTATTGAAACGCGACATCCCCATTTCCATTGATTTGTGATCGAGTATCACATACATTCCTTCTACCATCACTACTGCACCATCTATTATTATACCAAAGTCAACTGCACCCAATGAAAGCAAGTTGGCACTCATTCCCATTAAACTCAGGCATATAAAAGCAAACAATAATGCCATAGGAATAATGATAGATACAATTAATGTTGTTCGCCAGTTAAACATGAACAATGAAACCAAAATAGTAACCAATAAAACACCTTCAATTAAATTATGTAAAACAGTATGTGTAGCAAAATCTATTAAATCGGTTCTGTCATAATAAGAAACAATTTTAGTGTCGGAAGGAAGAACAGAATTATTAAGATTATCAATTTTAGATTTTATTTCATCCAAAACTTTTGTTGGGTTTTCTCCCTTTCTCATTAAGATAATTGCTTCAACAACATCGGCTTCATCTGTTGTTGTTCTTTTACCTGTTGAATCTTTTAAACCATCTGCTCTGGCTACCCAACCTAATCTTGGTACATTCGATATTTCAACTTGTGCTACATCTTTTACTAAAACGGGGATACCATTATTGTAAGTAACAATAATATTTTTTATTTCATTAATATCATTCAACAAACCAATGCCTCTTACAACATAAGCCTGATTGTTTTTAATAATTACATCTCCACCAATATTGATATTTGTTTTTTGAACTGCAGTATAAACATCTAATGGAGTAATATTTAAAGAAGTTAATTTACCGGGATCTACTTTTATTTCATAAGTTTTTGTTTTGCCACCAAAGCTTACAATATCACCCACTCCCGGAACTGCTCTCAATTTTCTATCAATAATCCAATCTTGCATTGTTTTTAATTCACGAACATCTCTTACGTTACTTCTTAAAGTGTATCTGAAGATTTCTCCTGTTGGTCCTGTTGGAGGTTGAACAGATGGAAGAATACCTGTGGGTAATGTTGCGTTTTGTAAAAGATTCATTACCTGTTGTCTTGCCTGCGGATCTTTTACATCATCATCAAAAATTAATTTCACATACGATAATCCGAAGATAGAAGTTGAACGTAAACTAATTTTTTGCTGAACCGGGTTCATTGCAATTTCAATCGGAATAGTTACAAACTTTTCTACTTCTTCAGCACTTCTTCCCGGCCATTGTGTGAT
>CAILAF010000228.1 GCA_903832075.1 uncultured Chitinophagaceae bacterium | reverse complement strand
CCACTTTTTTTCCTTCCGGCATTTGTTAAAAGTCCGTTTATTTTTAAAGCAGAAATAATCTGGTCAAGATATTTTTCTGAAAGTTGTTGATTTTTAGCAATATCCTTTTGAAGAACACCGTTATTATCTTCTATTAATGCTATTTCCAGCATAGTACGAAGGCCATAACGAATTTTAGTATTTATTTTCATTTTACTGTTGATTTTCCAATTAACTTTTTATGTTTTTTCACAAGATCTTCTAATGTATTTTTTGTAAGAAATTTTTTGTTAATTACATTTAACTCATTCCATAATTCCTTTGCTGCACAGCAATCAGAGATTCCACAAAAAGTAGGATTTTCTAAACAATGCACAATTGCAAGCTCCGGTTCAAAAGACTTGTATATATCATAGATTGAAATCTCACTCGATGGCCTTTTGAGGATATAACCACTTTTTTTTCCGCTGGTATTGGTGATCAACCCATTTATTTTAAGTGAAGAAATAATCAGGTCAAGATATTTCTCGGAGATATGTTGATTTTTAGCTATATCTTTCTGAAAAATACCTTTATTTTCCGGCTGTAAAGCTATTTCCATCATTGTTCGTAAACCATAACGGACCTTAGTATTTAATTTCATTAAAAAAATATTTTATTCTCGACTAATTAAGCGTTTTTATTTAAAAAGTCGAAATTTAAAAAAGAAATAATATAAACGTTTAATAAACTAAAAATATTTTTTCCTAAAATCTATAATTTAGTATAATAAAGATAATTTTCCTGGCTTGTCATTTTCAAGCACCTGTATAGCTCCAACATTTTTGACAGACCTATTTTTTAGAGACTCCTTTATGCTTGTTTCAGAACTTACTGAATAGTACTTTTTTCACTTTTTGCCCGAGAATTTATTTAATTTTATTTTAACATGCTCTTTCACAATATCTTCCAATGTAGTTTTTTTTAGAAATTCTACAATCATATTATTCAGTTGCCCCCAATAATTATTAGATGCTCCGCAAATAGCCGAATTGCATCCAACGCATACGGAGGACTTTTTAATGCATTGAATAATGTATAGTTCAGATTCAAATGATTTATAAATATCATAGATCCTTATTTTATTTATTGGTTTTGTTAATACATACCCACTTTTCTTCCCACTTGCATTGGTGATTAAATCTGACGATTTTAATGCAGCAATGATCTGGTCAAGGTACTTTCCCGAAATCTTCTGATTTAATGAAATATCTTTTTGAAGAATGCCTTTGTTGTTGTCATTTACAGCAATCTCAATCATTGCTCTTAATCCGTATCGGACTTTTGAATTAATTTTCATCATTCATTCCTGATTACTTAATAATAATTTCCGTAAAATGACAAACTGGTTTCAATGGAT
This sequence comes from uncultured Chitinophagaceae bacterium, assembly GCA_903832075.1. Lineage (GTDB taxonomy): Bacteria > Bacteroidota > Bacteroidia > Chitinophagales > Chitinophagaceae > CAILAF01. The sequence goes on along the minus strand of CAILAF010000228.1, from coordinate 155 downwards.
TGACTACCGGCTAACTTTGCTGAATCTTGTATTGGCAGAAATGTTAATATTGACCAATTTATCAACCTGCACCATGCCAAAAAATTTTGAGGGTGGGTTAATATTAAAATCATTTAAGTTTATAGTAAAGGCACCTGAAATTCTGGTATAATCAT
>CAILAF010000227.1 GCA_903832075.1 uncultured Chitinophagaceae bacterium | reverse complement strand
TCTTCAATAATGCATCCTAAAAAAAGACTGTCACCTGGTCGCCAAACACCACGTTCACCAAAAATAAAACCTTTAATTCCGTTCTTAATTTCTGCACCGCTTACATCAAAACGAGAAAGCGGCAATGAACTTCCATCGTCTAATTTTAAATAACTTTTTTCATTCCCCTTTTTTGCAATCAGTAAATATGGCTTGCGTTTGATATCAATCAATGCAATGCCATCACTGTTTGAACTTCCTTTTCCAATAATTTGTTGTTGATAATCTAATACTTGCAAATCCACGCCTGATAAGGGTTCTGTGCTGATGATATTATTTACAGCTACAAATAAATTATTGTTATTACCATGCTTGGCAGTTAAACCAATATTAGTTGAAAGAATATTTCTGTTATCAAATCTTTGTTTATTGAAATAAGATTTTGAGCAAGGATTATCTCTTTGTTGCCAATTATAACCATAAGGATAATAGCTATCATATCTGCGCCAAAAATCATCATAGTCATCAGGTTTGTTGTTATCTTCATAATAATCTCCATCACTTTCATTATCGCTATCATCATTATTATTCTTTATTGTTTTTGTTTGATTGCAAGTATACAAAGAGTATTCCGGACGAAATCCCATACATATCCTGTAAATAGCACCTGGTTCTGTTTTAATATATTTATCAATATCTAAAGAGAAACGATTTTTTTTATGAAGATTCAAACTTTTATCGTCATCTAATTTTATAGTTGCTTGTACTAATGGTTTTGCAACTCTTCTTAAATCTTGCTCTCCATCTAATTTATTCGATTGTAAAAACTGCGGAATATTATTTTCATATATTTTGATGATAGCAACATCTACAGCTTTTAAATTAGTTGCTTCAAACGGTAAAATTATTTTGCCGCCACTGTTAGGTAATATAACTCCTTTACCATGTATTTTTACGGATGGTAAACGATTTTCAAAGAATAGGTTTGATGTAAAAGCTTTGTTCAGCTTGCTTCCCCATTGATTTTCAATTCCTTCATTAATGCTAACTGTATAATCACCATCTAAACGATTGGCTGCATAAACTTTTACTTCGCTTCCCAGAATTGTATAACTTAAATTCTCTTGATTACTAATGCCGATTAATCCATCTAATGATTGACCGATGGTTAACGGATCGCTGAATTGCACCAATGCATATTGTTCTTCATCCTGCACAACTTTTACATCCATCACTTTAAAATCTCCAATGGCAGGTACAGCAATTTCTTTAGAATCTTTTTTATTAATTTTCAAGGAACTGCCGTCCCAATTTAATTTTAAACTACCTGCATTATTAGTGCGTTTAATATTTTCAATAATAAAGTCATGTAATTTATTACTTTCATTATGTTGCCATTTAATCGCTACGGAATTTCCGTTCAATGAAGCAGTTAAAATTTTTTCGATGCTAGCAGATTCTTCTACGTCGGCAGTTAAAATTTCTCCATTTAATGTCATCATTTCTTTTCCATTACTTCTTAAACCATTATCAATAACTTCAAAAGCCGGTTTAATAGTTTGTACATTAAAATTAAATTGCTTAAATTTTGAAGGAACGTTTAAAACCTTTCCCAGATTGAATTCTACTTCATACAATTTATCTATTTCTAAATCTTGGTCGGGTTTAAATTCAATTGTTCTTGTATCAACCCAATATGTTTTACCTTTTACAGAAGGAGTGAAGTCAAATAAATTTTCTTTAACAATTTCATTTATAGCATGAGTAATATTTGCATCTGAAGCTAATTGAATACGGATTGTATTCTTTTTAGAAATAATACCTGATGTATAAGCATCAATATATTTGCTAAACTCGGAATCAATATCAATTAATTTCTTTTTGTTTTTGCAAGCATTAAATGAAATGGTTGATACCAGCAACAAAACGAGCCAACTCAGTTTTACAAGTGGCATTGATGGAATAGTTTTCATATTTTGTTGAAATTGAAAAGAGTTAAAACAATTTATGACAGAAAGTTATTGAAATTGTATTGAGAATTCAAAGCAATTTATTTATTAATGCATAAATTTTGTTTTATTTTATAGTTCTTAAAATTTCAAAATGGAGATTAAAATAGTTATTACATGAATCAATCAAATAAATTCACTTCTTACATAAACACAGGATATAAAATGGAAGAGACCATGCGTTGGTATGGACCAACTGATCCGGTTTCTCTAAGTGATATTAAACAAGCCGGTTGTACAGGAGTTGTAACCGCATTGCATCATGTTGCAAATGGGAATGTGTGGAGTATTGAAGAAATAAAT
>CAILAF010000226.1 GCA_903832075.1 uncultured Chitinophagaceae bacterium | reverse complement strand
ATACGGCAGAGCAATCGTTAAAGAGGCAAATGTTACAGTCGTTAAAGGCAAAAAAATAAAAGCTGTACAACAGCACAAAGACCGAATACAACTTTTTTCATATGGCAAGCAATCGTTAGAGGCCATTCCGTTTCCACGGAAAGGCTTTCTTTTTTATGGTAAGCGATGCAATATATAAAAAGGTTAAATAACTTTTGCTAATTAACCTCAACTATTTTTTTGTTTTATTCCATTACAGATTTATCTTTTTCACGAATCGCTTTAAACTCAGAGCCGGCCTTCCATTTAGGCCATGAAGTTTCATTCGCTAATTTTTTTCCAATTAAAAATAACATTTGCATATCCTGCAAACCTCCTTCAAAAGTCCACTTAGCATCAAACTGATCAGCAGGACGATGATAACGATTAGCCGTATAATCATCTTCCAATTTTTTTCCATACTCCTTTCCTTTACCAACAACATCAATTCCACCAGAGCAATCCAATGCAGGCACACCAACTTTTGCCAAACTAAAATGATCAGAACGATAATAATGTCCGGCTTCAGGATGTGCCTCAGGTGCTAAATATCTTCCTTGCGATTTTGCAATAGCAGCAATATAATCTTCCAAATCATTTTGTCCGGCTCCGGTAATAACAACATCATTTGTTTTTTCTGCCGGATTAATTCCATCCATATTTATATCGGCAACGGTTTTTGTCAAAGGGTAAATAGGATGTTGCGCATAATATGCAGAACCTAATAAACCTTGTTCTTCGGCAGTAACAGATAAAAATATTACGGTACGTTCAGGTTTATGTTTTAAATTTTTAAATGCTTTTGCAATTTCTAATAAAGCAGCAGCACCACTTGCATTATCAATAGCACCATTATAAATCGAATCGCCTTTATCATCTGGCTTACCAATTCCCAAATGATCCCAATGTGCTGTATAAATAACAAATTCATCAGGTCTTTTACTTCCGGTTATTTTTGCAATAACATTATGTGATGTATTATAATTTGCTTTCACTTTTACATTTAATGAAATTTTTTCTCCAAATGAAATTGCTTTAAAAGTATTTTTATTTGCACTTACAATTAATGATGTGTCTTTGCCAGCAGCAGTAAATAATTTTTTTGCTGCATCAGCTGAAACCCAACCCTGTAAAGCCAAATGCGGTTCTTTATTTCCTTGTTTATTAAGATGTAAATTAGAACTACCCCAAGAATTTTGTACCACACTAAATGGATATGATGCCGCTTTTGTATCATGAATTATCAAACATGCTTTTGCACCTTGCCTCGCAGCTTCTTCATATTTATAAGTCCATCTTCCATAATAAGTCATCGTATTTCCTTTAAAAATTGTTGTGTCAACTCCAAAACCAGGATCATTCACTAATACCAAAACAACTTTTCCTTTCACATCAATTCCTGCATAATCATTCCAATTATATTCCGGTGCAACAACACCATATCCTGCGAAAATCAATTCATCATTATTTAAAGAAATCAATGAATCAGTATTCTCAGTAGAGATAACAAAATCTGTCATTTTCTTTAATTCAAAATTTCCTTTGGCAGATTGTACTTTCATTACTGCATCTGCATTTGGTGTAATCTCAACCATTGGTACATCCTGCAAATAACTATTGCCATTACCGGGCTCTAAACCCATATTTTTAAAAGCAGTTTGAATATAATCAAGCGTTTTTATTTCACCGGGCGAAAAAGGTTTACGACCTTGAAAAGAATCAGAAGATAGCATTTTAATATGTTGCGCTAATCCATCTTTTGTGAAAGATGAAATGCCATCATCGGAAGATGAATTATTTTGATTACAAGAAGAATAAGCAATCAGCATGAATCCTGATAAAAAATAAAAAAATAATTTTCTCATACTATTAGTTTTAAAACAAGATAAGAATAATACAATAAAGTTGATAACCATTGATGTAAAAGCATTTCAATTAATTACTTTTGAAATAAGATTGAAGGATTCATGCAAAAATTAAATATTCAAAATTTTAAAACCGGCATTGCGCTGACTATTATATTGAGCGTAGTTCTTTTTGCAATTAATGTTGCGATAGGTAAAGACGAATTATTTTTGTTATTGAATGATGATCTTGGTAAAACAGCAGATCGAATTTTTGTTTTCTTTACTTTCTTAGGCGATGGTATCTGGTGGATAGCCGCTTTGATTTTATTTTTCCTTTTCAGAAAAAAATTTTTAGCATTATTATTTTCTTCGTTTATTATTTCAGAAATTTTTGTTGAATCATTCAAATATTTAATCTTACCTAATGAAGCAAGACCCATTAAAGCCATTGGTGATCAAACTTTGATTCATACAGTAACCGGTGTTGAAATGCATACTGTGGCAAGCTTTCCATCGGGTCATACTACACAGGCGTTCATATTTTTTTTGTTGGCTTGTTTAATGGTTGATAAAAAATGGATTGTTGCAATTGGATATTTGTATGCCATATTAATTGGTTATTCCCGAATTTATTTAGCACAACATTTTCCGATTGATGTTGCAGGCGGTATGATAATTGCAAGCATTAGCGTTTTATTATCGCTTGTCATTTTTCAAAATTGGTTCTCTCAAAAAAATAAAAAAGCCTTGCAATAATTGCAAGGCTTTGATTTAATAGAATAGCGATTTTATTTTTCTGGATTCAATACCGCTTTAATATAATTTTTCAAGTTGATATACTTTTTTGCGGTTTCATTAATTTCATTGATGGT
>CAILAF010000225.1 GCA_903832075.1 uncultured Chitinophagaceae bacterium | reverse complement strand
TGTTCCAAAAACTCCGATTAGTATTGTTCAATCATTGAAACAAAAAAATCAATTGCATCTTGTTTATTTGTCACTTATCACAGAGAAAAAAAATCTTTTACTTTTATTATCAGTATTAAAGGAATGCTATAATAATATAGCATTAGATATATACGGTCCGGTTAAAGATGAATCTTATTGGCAGGCATGTATAAAAGAAATGCAAGAACTTCCTTCCAATGTTCAAATCAATTATAAAGGAGAGGTAGAGCCGAATAAAGTTCAGGATACATTGCAACAATACGATGCTGCCATTTTATTAACAAAAGGAGAGAATTTTGGTCATGCTTTATTTGAAAGTTTAAGTGTTGGTCGACCAATCATTACCAGTTTTTTTACACCATGGAATAATCTACAAGAACAATATGCAGGTTGGAATGTTGATATTAGTAATAAAAAATTGATCGCTGATTTGTTAGATGATCTTGCTACAAAATCGAATGAAGAATGGAAATTGTATTGTGATGGAGCACATGCATTGGCAGTAAAATATTTTGAAGAAGCTGATTTTTTGGATGGGTATCGGAGGATGTTTAGTTGATTTTTTTTCTTTCTCTTAAAATATTTATTCCATCTTTTGTCTTGATACAAAAGGTGGAGGAAAAAATCAAGAGCGAATGATATACAACATATTCGCTCGGATTACTCCGATCAACTGAAGTGCTGCTGTGAATTCATCTGTTGGAACTTTAGTGTACTTTTTGTTATAAGAGAAGGGAAATAAAAATGAATTCTATTGCCTGTCGGTCGCAGACCAACAGCGGCTAAGCAGGAAATATAATTTTGAAATTGGAAACAAAATTTCGTTTTTGATAAGTTTTGTTACCTTTGAATTGTGGTTGTAATAACTAAAACCAAATTAATCGATTTTTATGAAGCAGACAGTATTGCTAAAGAGCCGTTATTAAAATGGTATCATATTACACTATTAAGCGACTGGCAAGATTATCATAGTATAAAAGAAACTTTCAATAGTGTAGATAGTGTTGGCAATGATAGATATGTATTTAATATAGCCGGAAATAAATTTCGTATAGTAGCAATGATTCATTTTAGTACAAGAACAGTTTATGTAAGATTTGCAGGAACGCATAAACAATATGATAAAATAAATTGTAAAACTATTTAAATATGAAAACAACAATAACTAAAAAAGAATTTGAAGTAGTTGAAGCAAAAATGTTTGCGTTGTTAAATATTGCTACTCAAAAAGGAGGCTTTAATCATCTTACATCGAAAGAACGGGCATCACTCAATCAATATACTAAAATGGTAAAAGCCTATGAAGACGTAAACTTTACAATTCCGATGCCTCAAACTGTACAAGGCTTGATTGAATTAAAGATGTATGAAAAGAAACTAAAACAAAAAGAGTTAGCGAAATTGCTTAATACAACTGATACCAAACTTTCCGAAATCATGCATAATAAAAGAAAGCCAAGTCTTTCATTTATAAAAGCGATGAATGAAGTTTTAGGTATTGATGGCAACTTGCTTTTGAAAATTGCTTAATATATTCTACTGATTTCCGGGAATGTTTTTTCCTGAACATCCATAAAATTGAGGTATTCATTTTCTTACATTTCTTTTCCGGAGCCTTGTCCCGCAGAATTACGGGATAGTTCTTTTGTTTCAAGAGAAAAGGACATAATAAAAATTAGTTTTAAAAAATTTATTGAATGATCGTATTAGGTATCAACGCTTATCATGCAGATTCATCGGCGGCTATTTTTAAAGATGGCGTGATGATCGCTGCTACTGAAGAAGAGCGTTTTAGAAGAATTAAACATTGGGCAGGATTTCCTACATTGGCCATTGAATTTTGTTTACGAGAAGCTAATCTTAGTTTAAGTGGAGTAGATCATATTGCTATTGGTCGCGATCCTAATGCAAAAATGTTGAATAAAATATTATTTCTTTCCAAACATCCATTTGAATCATTTCATTTTGTACGCGATCGTTTCTTCAATAGAAAAAAAATAAGCAGTATTGAAGAGGAGTTAGCTGTTATTTCAGGAAGTGATAAAAATTTAATCAAACAAAAAATTCATCAGGTTGAACATCATCGCAGTCATATGGCAAGTGCCTTCTTTGCATCGCCATTTGATGAAGCTGCTATCTTAAGCATTGATGGATCAGGAGATTTTTCTACAACCATGATTGGTATCGGTAAAGGAACAAATATTGAAGTGATTGATTCAATTGATTTTCCGCATTCATTGGGAATTTTTTATACTGCATTCACACAATTTCTTGGATTTCCGCATTATGGCGATGAATATAAAGTAATGGGATTGGCACCTTATGGAGAAGCAAAATATGTTGATCAACTTCGTCCGTTAGTAAAATGGAAAGACAATGGTTTATTTGAATTAGATCTTTCTTATTTCCGTTCGCCTGCAAAAGGTTTTGTAAATTATGATGAGGATAATCATCTTCCGATTATTCCATCTTTATTTGGAAAAAAAATTGAAGATGCATTTGGTAAAGCAAGAAAAAAAGAAGAAGAGCTAACACAATATCATAAAGATTTGGCTGCATCTGTTCAACGATTTACAGAAGAAACTATTTTTCATATTCTTCAATCATTGTATCAACGAACAGGATTAAATAATATTTGTATTGCCGGTGGTGTTGCGCAGAACAGCGTTGCTAATGGAAAGATCACTCGTAATACATCATTCAAACAAGTGTATATTCCATCAGCGGGTCATGATGCAGGTATATCAATGGGTGCAGCTCAATATGTGTATCATCAAATATTACAACAAAAAAGAGTTGATGCAGTTTGGAGTGCCTATACCGGTGCAAAATTTTCTAATGATGAAATTGAAATCATTCTCAAAGAAAAAAATATCAGTTATAAAAAATTAGCTGATGATGAATTGTTTGATTATGTAACGGATAAATTAATTAATGCAGGTGTGATCGGTTGGTTTAGCGGCAGAGCAGAATTTGGCCCGAGAGCATTGGGCGCAAGAAGTATATTGGCTGATCCGCGAAGATTGGATGCCAAAGATCTATTGAATGCAAAGATTAAACGCAGAGAAAGTTTTCGTCCGTTTGCGCCAAGTATTTTAAAAGAATATGTGGATGAATATTTTGAAGTGAATGATGTAGTTCCATTTATGGAAAAAGTTTTTCCAATTAAAAAAGAAAAACAATCATTGATACCGGCAGTAATACATGTAGATGGAACCGGAAGATTACAATCGGTTGATGCAACTGTATCTCCACGTTATTATCAATTGATAGAAACATTCAGAAAAAAAACCGGTGTTCCTATTTTATTGAATACATCATTCAATGAAAATGAACCTATCGTTAATTCTCCGCAAGAAGCATTGGATTGTTTTTTAAGAACAAGCATGGATATGTTGGTAATGGAAAATATAGTGGTGGAGAGATAGTCTTTAGTAGTTTGTCTTTAGTCTTTGGGTATAAGTCTTTAGTAAGAAAAACCAGATGTCTTTTCTAAAGACCAAATACTAAAACCCAAAGACCTGTTACTTGCAACTTGTAACCTGCAACATGCTAAAAGTTTCGATCATAACAGCAACTTATAACAGTTCAGCAACGATTGTTGATGCGATAAAATCTGTGCAGGAACAATCGCATTCAAACATTGAACATATTATTGTTGACGGACTTTCAACTGATGATACGATTGAAAAAATAAAATCAATCGATCAGCAAATAAAAATTATTTCTGAAAAAGATAATGGCATTTATGATGCGATGAATAAAGGCATTGCTATTGCAAGTGGTGATATAATCGGTATTTTAAATTCGGATGATTTTTATGCGAGCAAATTGGTTATTGAAAGTGTTGTAAGAATTTTTTCAATTATTAATTGTGACGCTTTATATGGCGACTTGATTTATGTGGATTCCAAACATATTTTTAAAGTAAAACGCAAATGGATTTCGGGGATGCATCAACGGAAAGATTTTTTAAAAGGATGGATGCCACCCCATCCAACTTTTTTTGTAAAAAAAGAAGTGTATGAAAAATATGGTGTATTTAATTTGGAATTAGGTACTGCTGCTGATTATGAATTGATGTTACGTTTTATATATAAACATCAGATCAATACTTTTTATTTGCCCGAAGTATTGATTCATATGGGAACCGGGGGGGCGAGTAATAAGAATATTTTTAATCGTTTAAAAGCCAATCATGGTGATAGACAAGCCTGGCGTGTAAATGATTTAAAACCGGGTTTGTTTACACTTTATTTAAAACCGTTAAGAAAGATCAGTCAGTTCTTTAAAAAATAGATAGCTTCCGTATGACATTTAACAATTATTCATTTCAATAAATTCATTTCTTTTGTAAAATGAAAACTGCATTAATTACGGGCATCA
>CAILAF010000224.1 GCA_903832075.1 uncultured Chitinophagaceae bacterium | reverse complement strand
TTAATTACAACGTATTTTTCGTTTTCTAAAACTATAATGCTATGAGGAAATTTTTGCTTCTATGTATTCTTTTTGCATTTACATTTTCATTGTATGCACAACAATCATTGCAAACGAAAGCTAATTATCAATTAGCGGCACGTTTCTCTCCAAAAAAATTAGAAAAGATGATTTTCTCAACCAATGTAGATGCACATTGGTTAAAAAAATCCAATCGTTTTTGGTATTTGTATGAAACCACCGAAGGAAAGAAATGGTATATCGTTGATCCTGTGAAAGGAGAGAAGAAAGAATTGTTTGATAATGATAAGCTCGCTGCAGAAATTACCAAAATTGTCAAAGACCCATTCGAAGCAAAACATTTGGGATTAGACAGTATGAAATTTGTTCGCGATGAGAATACTATTTATTTTGAAGTGAAAAGTTCTATTGAGATTGAAAAGAAAGATACAACTGCAAAAAAAGGCACGCCGCCTGTTAAAGAAAAAAAGACTTTTTATTTTGAATACAATTTGAATTCACAAGTTTTAACTGAATTGACTGATTATAAAAAACAAAGACGAAAGCCACAGTGGGCAAGCATTTCACCGGATAGTAATACCATTGTCTTTGGGAAGAATTACAATTTGTTTTATATGGATAAAGCTAATTATGATAAAGCTTTAAAGAATGAAGATGATAGTACCATTGTTGAAACTAAATTAACAACAGATGGTATTGAAAATTATAGTTATCACAGTGAAGGTAATTTAAGTGGCGGAGGAGAGAATAATGTTGACAAAGAAAAAAATAAGAACAAACGTAAATCAGCTTTTATTTTTTGGAGCCCTGATTCAAAACATTTTTCAGTTGTAAGAACTGATAATCGAAAAGTAAAAGATTTGTGGGTAATTAATAGTGTATCGGAACCAAGACCAACTTTGGAAACGTATAAATATTGGATGCCCGGTGAAAAAGAATCCGCAACAGAAGATTTGATTTTATTTGATCTCACTGATAAATCACACAAAGAATTAAATGCAGATTTGTTCAAAGATCAAACTATTTCTTTGTGGAGTTCGCCATCATTAGCAAGCAGCAGAGATGATGATTGGAGAACTAATACCTGGTTAGGAAATAATGATAAATTTTATTTTACCAGAACAAGTCGTGATTTAAAAAAGATTGATGTTTGTGTAGCTGATATAAAAGCCGGAACGGTAAAACCTTTGATAGAAGAACGTTTGAACACTTATGTGGAAGTTAGAAGATTAGGTTTAGTAAATCAAGGTAAAGAGTTTATTGAATGGAGTGAAAGAGATGGTTGGGCACATTTTTATTTGTATGATGAAAATGGGAAACTAAAAAATCAAATTACATCTGGTGCCTATCATTGCGAAGATATTTTAGGTATTGATGAAAAGAAACGCATCTTATATTTTTCGGCTAATGCAAAAGAAAAAGATGAAGACCCTTATTATTTGCATGCGTACAAAGTAAATTTTGATGGCAGTGGTTTAAAATTATTAAACCAAGGAGATTTTGATCATGCTATGAATATGAATGATGATCAACAATTTTTTGTTGATAATTTTTCACGTGTGAATACTATTCCTAAATCAATTTTATATAATAGCGATGGCAAGAAAATAATGGATTTAGAAACTGCAGATTTAAGTTCATTGTTTGCAGCCGGATATAAATTCCCGCAGCCAATAAAATTAAAAGCAGATGATGGCATCACAGATTTATATGGCGTGATGTATAAGCCTTTCGATTTTGATTCAACAAAAAAATATCCTATTATCGAATATGTTTATCCCGGCCCTCAAACCGAAAGTGTAAATAAAGCTTTCGGCAGAAGTATGGATAAAACAGATCGCATGGCGCAATTGGGTTTTATTGTTATTACAATTGGTAATCGTGGCGGTAATCCATCACGCAGTAAATGGTATCACAATTATGGTTATGGCAATTTGCGTGATTATGGATTAGCTGATAAAAAAGCTGCTGCAGAACAATTAGCGGATCGTTATTCTTTCGTTGATATTAACCGTGTTGGTATCCATGGGCATAGTGGTGGCGGATTTATGAGTACCGCTGCAATGCTTGTGTATCCCGACTTTTTTAAAGTTGCAATATCATCATCAGGCAATCATGATAACTCAATTTATAATCGTTGGTGGAGTGAAAAACATCATGGTGTAAAGGAATTGATCAGTGATAAAAATGATACAACATTTTTATATGCGATTGAAAAAAATCCTGAGCTCGCTAAAAATTTGAAGGGACATTTAATGTTATCAACCGGTGATATTGATAATAATGTTCATCCTGCAAATACGATCAGATTGGCGAATGCATTGATTAAAGCAAATAAACGGTTTGACTTTTTATTGTTACCCGGACAAAGACATGGTTATGGTGATATGACTGAATATTTTTTCTGGCGTTTGGCTGATTATTTTACTTATAATTTGTTGGGTGATAAATCAGATCACAATGCAGATATTGAAGAGATCAATAAAGAAATTGAGCAAAGCGGAAATAAAGCAAGTGCAACACCACCAACAGGACGAAGACCTTTTGAAGAAGAAGATGATGATAATTAAAAATAAAATAGAAGCCGCTTACAATTTGAAAGGCTTTTTTTTATTCAATAAATTCTTTTTCACTTTTTGCAATAACAATCGTTGCAACACCATTGCCAATTAAATTGGTGATGGCTCTTGCTTCACTCATAAATTTATCTACGCCTAATAAAAATGCTAATCCTTCAACAGG
>CAILAF010000223.1 GCA_903832075.1 uncultured Chitinophagaceae bacterium | reverse complement strand
GGTATTTACAAAACGAACGGTATCATCAATATGTCCGTCGGTATCATCACCAACAATTCCTTCATCTACCCATAACACTTGTTCAACGCCATAATAATTGAACAAATAATTTTCAATTTGCAATTGATTGAGATGAAGGTTTCTGTTTTTATTTAATAAACATGCGGTTGATGTAATTAAAGTTTTTGTATCATTAAAATCAACAGAGCCACCTTCCATAATAATGTTGGGATGATAAACAGGTAGATTTAGTTTTTCTCCAATCAATATTGGAATAACATCGTCTAAATCATAAGGCGGATATTTATTTCCCCATGCATTATAATTCCAGTCAACAATTATTTTTTTCCTTTCTGTTGGATTGATTAAAAATGCCGGGCCATGATCTCTGCACCATGCATCATTTGTAGGATGATGAAAGAAATTAATTTTATTTAAATCGACATTTTCTTTTTGTAAATATTCTTTTGCAAAAACTTCCATTGCAGCATTGGCAACATTGATACAAACTTTTTCTCCTTCGGAAACTGATTTGATAAATTGGCAATAAGGCGTATAAATAGTTTCAATTTTTCCAGGCCAACTTGCTTCCTTATGAGGCCAGCTTAACCATGTTGCAGTATGCGGATGCCATTCGGCAGGAAAAAAAAATCCTTGTTGTTTTGGAGTTATACCCCCATCCCCTAAAGGGGAGTTAAGAAAGTTGTTGCTATTATTTACGCTCATTGAAAAAAAATGTAAAATAAAATATTTCCTTTTAGGGATAAGGGGTTAATCAATAAATCTTTCTGTAATAGGTTGATAAGAATCAATTCTTCTATCGCGTAAAAATGGCCAATGTGTTCTATAGAAATCTGTTTTTTCTACATCTATTTCAATAACTTCTGTTTCTTCATTCTCGTGAGATGCTTTATAGACAAGGCTTCCAAAAGGATTGCTGATAAAACTACCACCCCAAAATTTCATTAAACCATTTTGTTCCAATCCCACTCTGTTTACACTTACAACATGCACACCATTAGCAACAGCATGGCTACGTTGAATAGTTTGCCAAGCATTGTATTGCTCAATATTGGTTGTTTCATCTTGTGCTGTTGCCCAACCAATAGCAGTTGGATAAAATAATATTTCTGCACCCATTAATGATGTAATGCGAGCAGCTTCAGGATACCATTGGTCCCAACAAATCAATACACCTAATGTTGCATATTTAGTTTTGAAAACTTTATAGCCCAAATCGCCGGGAGTGAAATAAAATTTTTCGTAAAATGCAGGATCATCAGGAATATGCATTTTTCTATACTTTCCTAAATAGGTTCCGTCAGCATCAAGAACTGCTGTGGTATTATGATATAAACCTTCTGTTCTTTTTTCAAACAAAGAGGCAACAATAACAATATTATATTCTTTAGCGATGACAGATAATTTATCGGTTGTATCACCGGGAATGGATTCTGCTAATTTAAAATTCTGATAATCTTCCACATCGCAGAAATACAGGGAGGTAAATAATTCTTGCAAACAAATTATTTGAGCACCTTTTATTGCTGCGGCTTTAATTTGTTCGATAGCTTTTTTTAAGTTGGTATTTTTATCAGCTTCGCATGTCATTTGCACAATACCAATATTTACTTTACGCATGTATAAAAAATTTTCGAGGCAAAAATAATATTTACTATTCTGATGAAAGATTATTTGTTTGAATGTAATTGTGATGCATAAAAATCAATCAATAAAAAAGTCTTGCAAATTATTTGCAAGACTTTAATTTTTTTATGTGTAAGATGAAACGATATTAATATCTGTTATATCCGCCACCGCCGCTGCTATTACCGCGATCACGGTTATAACCGCCGCCGCCGCCGCTGCGACCACCGCCACCACCGTAGCCACCACGACTTCCGCCGCCACCACCGTAGCTTTTCTTGAATCCGCCGCCACCGCCGCCACTTCTTCTTTCACCTTCAGGGCGTGGAGTTGATTCATTAACAACGATTTTGCGACCGCTAATGTCTTGATCATGTAATGCAGCAATTGCAGTACGTGCAGCTTCATCGTCAGCCATTTCAACAAAACCAAAACCTTTACTACGGTTGTTGTTAAATTTGTCTGTAACGATTTTTGCAGAAGTTACTTCGCCATAAGGAGCGAAAAGATTTAGAAGGTCTTCACTGGTCATGCTCCAGTTAAGATTTCCAACGTAAATGTACATTTTATTAAAAATTAAGTGAATTAAAAACCAACTAAGCAGTACCCAAAAACCCTGAAGCATTTACTTTGAAAACACCGGGAACATGGAAAAACTGGTCATTGGACGATGCGAAAGTAGCAATTTTATTGACTTTGAGGAATTTTT
>CAILAF010000222.1 GCA_903832075.1 uncultured Chitinophagaceae bacterium | reverse complement strand
GATAATAAAAACACGTATTTTCTAATGGACAGATCCTATTTGCGCCTAAAAAATATTGTCTTTAGCTACGATTTGCCAACAAACTTTACACGGAAACTATTTTTAAGCAAAGTAAAAGTTTATGTAAGTGGTCAAAATCTTTTTACATGGACAAATTATAAAGGTTTTGATCCCGAACGTGTGACAAATGCCGATTCGCGAGGTGGTGTACCACAAATAAGAATTCTGAAAGCCGGTTTAAGTATTAAATTTATTGTTGTCCGATAAAAATATATATTGTTGAAAATTGTCCCGTATCTGTCTAAAAATCAGGTATGGGATTTTTATTTTATAAAACCAAGCCCCTATGTTGGAAAGATGCTTAATTGCATGTCTCGTTTGTATGATTCATTCTTTTCCCTCCAGGTTTTCTCTGGGTCATTGAGGAAGCTATATAAGTTGATATAACTCATAAGTTGTCCACGTAAAAGGCTAGTCATATTTGAGAACGCCCACTGACGTTTTACTTTACTACGAACCAGCATTAGAAGTAAATTTGCGATCATAGCTGTCCATATTTGTATTTCAATGGCATTTACATTGTCGCCCAGAAAATACTTCAATGGAAAATTTTGTTTCAATTGTTTGAATAAAAGCTCTATTTGCCATCGTCGACGATAGATTTCAATAATCATTTCAGCTTCAAAGTCAGTATTGTTAGTCAAAAACACCAATACTTTTTTCTTTTGCTCATCCCAATAAGCTATTCTTCTGGCAGTATGAACAAGTTCTTTACCTTTGCCATATCTGAGGGAAATAATTTCATCTATTAGAATCCCATTGTCAGCTGTTTCAGGAATATCAATTTCTTCGACACTATTGTACAAAGCATTACTTTTGAATTTTGTCACATACCAGACACCTTGATTCGTAAATTGCTCATAAGCTGCATAATCTACATAACCCTTATCGAATACAATGATAGAACCTTGTGCCAGGTTTATTTCCTTGAGTAATATATGATCATGTATTGCAGCACCAGTATATCTAATCAGACATGGAGTATTCTCCGATGCTTTAATCAACGTATGTGCCTTTATTCCACCTTTCTTTTTGCCATTTTTACTGTTCCGTCCTACGCCTTTTAAAATCTCTTTAAACAAGGTTATGGTGGTGGAATCCATTATGTAAAGACGCTTCATGTCGGATTTACTCAAGTGGCTGTCCGATAAAACGCAGGCATATTGCTTATAAAGCATTTTGTAGATACTGCCAAAGAATGAACTCGCTCGTCGCTTATTTGCATCAGCCAAAGTGCTACGCTTAGCACTGTAATTGATACTCAAATGAGATAGTTTGGTTGCATTAGAAAGCAAACTGATAACCACTTCCCGTAACGAATCAAAACCACCAATAACTGCATAGAGCATTGTAATGAAATGTGTCAGACCATCGAGCTTCTTTATGTATCTATCAGCTTGTTGAGACTTAGCAAGGCGTCGAACATTTCCTTTATCTACAAAATTTAATAGCTGACCAAATATCGGCTGTCCGATAAAATGTTTATCTTTGCTCATGTTATATATTTAGAGTGTGGTAACTTCAAATATACAACTTTGGAGCTGATTTGAAAAAATTGGCTCCTTTTTTATTTTATCTGGAAACTTTTATCGGACAACAATAATAAAATTATAAACATTTGATATTGAATTGCAAAAAAAAAGAGATTCTAACACTTAAGTCAGAATCTCTTTCATTTGAGAGCGGAAGACGGGACTCAAACCCGCGACCCTCAGCT
>CAILAF010000221.1 GCA_903832075.1 uncultured Chitinophagaceae bacterium | reverse complement strand
ATTTTCAAGGAAAAATGTTTTTTCTTTTTCGGGAAGAATCGAATAATCTTTTGCATCTAAAAAAACTTGCGCATAAATATCTTGAAAGGCGCAATATTGTTTATAATCGAATGCACCGGGATTACCGGTATTGGTAATTGCTTGTAATGGTTTATGAATAATTATTTGAGAACCATAATTCAAATTAGGTTTATCATTTTCTTTTTTAAAGTATAGAATGATATTTCCATTCATTTTTTTCCATTCATTATTTTTTAAAATAAATCTTGCTGTACCAATGGCTTTGTATGATTTAGCTTTTTCTGTTAATGGTTCCTGAAGTGTTACAGAAATGATAGTGTCATTCGAACTGCGAGTGCCAATCCAATCACTTTGATTCTGAATATTTCTTACATAATAAATTCCATTACCGCCACAAATAAACATTAACGTAATACTAAATCCACTAATCCAAGCATGTTTATATTTTACTGCACTCGGTAAAAAAGTATAAAATGTAAACAGAATAATGGCAAGAACTATTACGATTAAAATGTGTAGAATAGAAATGTTGAAATAGTGAGCAAAAATAATTCCAACAATTAATGGCAATAGTAATCGCAGAAAAGGAGTTTGTTTCCAAATGGGAAATCTGAATTCTTTCATGAAAGAATATCAATAAATTTTAGAAAATATTTTTTAGGGGGAGAATTATTATAAATATAAAAAATTTCCCCAAAAAGTTTTTCAAGAGAGATAAACTATTGGGGAAATAATGTTGGGTTGCATCACTGGATATTGGATTTAGGAAACGGGAACTGGTGCTAACCCTGATGCAATATCCAACGTTATTTTAAAAAAAATAAATCATTAAGCCCAAATTAATGACGGTAATATTTACGATGTTTTAACGGTAGAAATCGACCGTGTTTTAACGGTATGTTTTTGAAATATTTCACGGTTTTTATTATGTTCTTTCACGGTTTTTTTATGATGATTTTATGCGGAATTAAGGGATTTTTAATCTTTTACGAATGCTATTAATTCATAATCGGTTGATTGTCATTGATTTTTTTCAAAAATCGAGGCATGTATAGTTTTAGTTTTAGCTTATCAATTATTTTTTTTTAACCTAAAAACTTCAAGCTATGCAAACCGTAACAAAAAAATCCTTAAAGGTTGGAAAGTATGTAAACAATACTCATGTTGATAATGTTATCAAAAATTACAAACAAGAAAGATGGGTGCAAAACAGCGAAAGAATTGGCAAAGAGGATTCTTTAAGCGGATGGTGGAGCATTGAAGAAATGGAAGACTTTATTGAAACTGCAAAAATATACGGTGCAGATGGTGTTAAGTTTTATTTTGGTGCTTATGATAAAGATTATCAGGAAAAACCTGAATATGCAGGTCGCCAAACTTTGGTAATGGTAGGAACCAAACAAAAACAAACTGCTAACGGTGTTAATAATAAAGATATTTATGTGCAAACAGATAAAGGCTCGCAAGTGCTTGGGTATAATGCGATGTCTCTTTGCCCGCCATTCTGTGGTCAGGGTGATACTTTTGATTTTGGTGATTTAGAATTAGGAATTACATTAATTGATAAAGGTGATAATGGTATGGTAGTTATATAATTAAGATAATTAAGGAAATTTAGAATGCTAGCCTCAACATTTGTTGAGGCTTATTTTTTTAAATCTTTTTGATGATAAGTACCCTGTCAAAATTAAATTGTATTAATTCTCTTTTTAAAGTTGATTTGTAAATCTTTTCCGATTGCATTTAAAATGAGTTTGGTTGTATAGAATAATTGGTCGTCATTTTCATAATCGTTTACCT
>CAILAF010000220.1 GCA_903832075.1 uncultured Chitinophagaceae bacterium | reverse complement strand
TGGTATGACTTGCATAATTGCGAAGCACGAATAATTTTCTTTCAAATGCTTCTGGTGTAGAGATGTGATCCGGGCAAGCAATGAATACTTGTTCAATCTCAGGTTCAACTGACAAAGCAGTTGCACCAATATCATAAGTATTTACAGGAACTTTTCTATACGATAAAATTTCCAATCCTAATTTTTCTGCAGCACTACTGAAAATATCTCTGCATTCTTCTTTTATTCTAATATCTTTTGGAAAAAACAAAACGCCCACACCATATTTTCCGTATGAAGGAAGATGAACACCTAACTTCACACATTCATCAAAGAAAAATTCATGCGGAGTTTGAATCATAATACCTGCACCATCACCGGTGTTGTTTTCACAACCACAAGCACCGCGATGTTCCATGTTTTCTAAAATGGTTAATGCATCAGAGATAATTTGGTGCGACTTGTTGCCCTTAATATTTGCAACAAAACCAATACCACATGCATCATGTTCAAAAGAAGGATCGTATAAACCTTTGTTACTTGCCATAATTAATTAATAATAATTTATCCAAAATATTCTTTGGCAAGCAATTGCCTAAAGATAATTATTCTTTCAATTGCTTGCTGTTATTGGTTTTCCACAGAATCAAATTAAATAACCAAATAGATTATCATCTTTATTTATTTCAGAATAATCAATACTATAAGTATTCATTCTGGTTATTAAGTGCTCATAATCTTTTTTACTTTGCAATTCAATGCCTACCAATGCAGGCCCGGATTCTTTGTTTGTTTTTTGCATGTATTCAAAACGTGTAATATCATCTGTTGGTCCGAGTACATGATTTAAAAATTCTCTTAATGCACCGGGTCTTTGTGCAAAGCGAACTAAGAAATAATGTTTCAAACCTTCATATTGTAATGAGCGTTCTTTTATTTCAGGCATTCTTGCAATATCATTATTGCTGCCGCTAACAACGCAAACAACAATTTTATTTTTGATCACATCTGCATAATCATCCAAACATGCAATACTCAATGCCCCTGCAGGTTCTACAACAATCGCATCTTCGTTATATAATTTTAAAATGGTAGAACAAACTTTTCCTTCAGAAACTAAATGCAAATCATTCAATACTTCTTTGCAAATTTTATAGGTTAATTCACCGGTACGTTTAACCGCTGCACCATCAACAAAGCGATCAATTTTATTTAATGTAACAGGATGACCTTGTTTAAATGCTTCAAACATTGATGGTGCACCTTCGGGTTCTAAACCAATAACTTTTGTTTGAGGAGAAAAAGTTTTAAAATAAGTTCCAACACCTGAAGCTAATCCACCACCACCAACAGGAACAAATACATAATCAATATCAGATAATTCTTCTGCAATTTCAACAGCAACTGTTCCTTGCCCTTCAATGATTCTGTAATCATCAAATGGTGGAATAAATACCATATTATTTTGTAATGTATATTCTTTTGCAGCAATCGCACAATCATCAAATGTGTCGCCAATTAATATTATTTCAATATTATCTTCTCCAAACATTTTTGTCTGACTAACTTTTTGTTTTGGAGTAATGATTGGCATGAACACAACACCTTTTACTTTTAGCTTATGACAGCTATAAGCAAAACCTTGTGCATGATTGCCCGCACTTGCACATACAACACCACGTTTCAATTGCTCATCAGGTAAAGTGCTCATCATATTATAGGCACCGCGTAATTTATACGAACGAACAATTTGCAGATCTTCTCTCTTCAAATAAATTTTGCAATTATATTTTTTTGAAAGATGATGATTGAGCTGCAATGGTGTTTTATGAACGATCTTTTTTAATCGTTGTGCTGCTGCTGCAAAATCTAAATGATATGTTGATGATGATGTATTACTCATTATTCAACTCCTGTTGTTTCTGAAGATGGCACTTGATTTTCTGGTCTTAAACTTCTAACTGTTTTTCCGGCTTGCCACATTTCACTATCACGTAATTCTTTTAATTCAACTTCTAATTTTTCGCGATAATCGGGTTGAGAATTTAAATCAATTGAACGTTGCGATTCTTTACCGGTTGCAACGCTGGTATATAAATCATTGAATACCGGTAATGTTGCATCACGAAATTTTTTCCACCAATCTAAAGCACCACGTTGTGCTGTTGTTGAACAATTAGCATACATCCAATCCATTCCATTTTCTGC
>CAILAF010000219.1 GCA_903832075.1 uncultured Chitinophagaceae bacterium | reverse complement strand
TTCATTCGGAAATTCATCATTCAATAATATCTTCAATCAAGATCCATTATTTAATGATTTCACAAAAAATGATATGGATATTAAAACCGCTTCACCTGCAAAAGGTAAAGGAATGAATGTGAATATTTCAACAGACATATTGGGTAGAACAAGAAATATTTTGACACCAACGATTGGTTGTTACGAATAATTATTCTTCCAAATAATCAAGGTCTTTATGGTAACTTTCTTCTATTGTATAGGAAGAATAAAATGCAAATGCCATCACAAATAATGCAACCATAATTCCTGAGCCAACAATTCCAAACGACCCGGATTTGAAATAATTAAATGCGGTAGTAACTGCTACTGTTGCTCCTCTTACAAAGTTAGGGATGGTAGTTGTGGCAGTTGCACGAAGGTTTGTTCCAAATTGCTCAGAAGCAGTTGTCACAAAAACCGACCAATATCCATTTGGAATTCCTATCAAAAATAAAATGAAATAAAATAAGGTATCGCTCACACCATTTGCGAAAAAATACCAAATCATTGTGAGCGCTAATGTGTAAAGTGAAATGAGCAACGCACGTTTTCTCGATTTTAAATATTGGCTTAAAATTCCTGTTGCAAATGCACCTATGGAAGCACCGATATAATGATACATTACTGCTTTTCCACCAAGTATTGTTCCTTGAATATTGAGCGCATTTGGTGATGCAAACTCAGGCGAAAGCGTAACCAATACGCCAATCACAAACCAAACAGGCACCCCTATGAGAATACATTTTAAGTATTTGGTAAATTTTTTTCTATTGGAAAACAAACTGAAAAAATTACCTCGACTAGCTTTTGTTTCTTTTAATTTATGAAACATTCCCGATTCGAACATTGAAATTCTGAGAACAAGTAATGCCAATCCTAATCCTCCACCAACAAAATACGCCACTCTCCAATCGAACATATCTGCCACTAAAAATCCTCCAACGGCTCCAGCAATTCCAAGACTTGCAACTATAGTTGTTCCAAGACCACGAGTTTCTTTAGTCATTACTTCAGCAACCAAAGTAATTCCAACGCCCAATTCACCGGCAAGTCCAAGTCCTGCAAAAAATCTGCAAACAAAATATTGATTTAAATTTTGAACTAATCCATTGCAAATATTTGCAATTGAATACAATAAAATGGTAAGAAACAAAACGGAAAGTCTTCCTTTTTTGTCGCCAAGAATTCCCCAAATAATTCCTCCAAGTAACATTCCCAGCATTTGAATATTTAATAAGTTAATTCCTGTTGTAGTAATTTCTTCACCACTCAATCCAAGAGATTTTAAACTTGGAACACGCACAATACTAAAAAGAATAAGATCATACACATCAACAAAATAGCCAAGTGCCGCAACTATTACGATAATGTTGAATGCTTTATGAGTTACTTTTTGATTCATTTGTAATAGAAATATTTTTCAAATCAAAAATAGGTTTAGTTATTAAAATTCAAAATGTTATTAATTTTTGAAAATGCTAAAGTGAACCCACATTTTTTTAATTTTACAAAATGAAAATTATCAAAATAATATTTGCCATTTTTTTAATTCAACTAACAACTTCGTTGTTGCCACCACAAGTTGGAAAAATTAGTATTGAAATCACTGGATTTAAAAATAATAATGGCGAAGCGGATATAAAATTATACAACAATGAAGCAGGT
>CAILAF010000218.1 GCA_903832075.1 uncultured Chitinophagaceae bacterium | reverse complement strand
TTTTGTAAAGAGTTTTTTTTAGTAAGTAGATTGTAAAAAACAGTGAGGAGAAAATAACCACATTATGTTATTTTTACAAAATCCTCATAATCTATTTGTATTATGTCATCGCTATTAATTTCCGTAGCATTTATTTTATGTTTTGTTTTTCGATTGTTGGGTTGTACAAATTCTAAATCAATATATTCTAAATTTATTAAATCTTTTATTTTTCCTTCAGGGTCATTAATAATAAAAGTCAAGTATACAGCGTAAGGTTCATTCTTTTTATAAAATGGTTTATTTTGAATATAATCAGTCGTTTTTACCTTTATTAAATATTTTCCATTTTGCTCTTTACGAGTGAATCCTTTACCATTAAATACTATTGCGTCTATTTCTTCTTTTAAAATTGGGTACTTTAATTTCAAATTCATCTTCTTAATCATCATGTCTTTGTTGGTTAAGATAGTTATCTTGAGACAATATGCCATCCCTTTTGCTATCAGAGTTCCCGAGGTATCCCTATACTCAATTTCGCGGTTGGCGAATATTGATAATACTTTTATATAAATCTTTCTCTTCTTTATTTTTTCTATAAAGAATGGTAACCATGCAGCTATAACAGCAAAAAACATAAGAAAATTTTCAACTGATTTATTGTTTATCATTATTAATTAAGGTTTAAAGAATAATCTAATTAATTCTTTTTGAAATGGGAATACAAATATTAAATACTTTAGTTTTCTATCGATTTATGCTTTACAAATTAATGCCCAAATTGATTCAACGAGGTCTTCGCTGCACTCTTGTTTTTTTAAATAATCTTTTACAATATTTGAAACTACCTTTGTATCAACATTAGCACGAAATTTAATATTATATATTTTTCTGTAATAAATTTGAGTTTCTTTATTTGTGGTTATAATACCATTTCTAATACTTACTGCCAAATTTAAATAATACAATACCTCGTCGTCTAGAGAATTAAAACCATTAGTTTGTAAATCCATTGCGTATTTTTCTAGTTTCGTTAGTCTTTTTTTTATTAAGTTTATTGATTCTCATCTGCGAATCTCAAAACAATATAATCATTATTGGATTTAACTTTTTTAACTGATTCAACTCCTTCATAAGTTTTGTAATATGTAAGCCATATAAGTCTTTCTTTTATTTGAATCATATTCAAAGTAATTAGCATAATAAATTCATCTTTGCCCTTCTGGTATTTCGTCAAAACTATATTTGTATGGATTTTATTATTTGGCATGTAACTATCTATTAATACAGGTTTCCCAATTGAAACATATTTGTAACTTTTTTCAAGTTTTGGTTGTAAATCATTCCAATTTTCCTTAAAATAGTTTCCTTCCAAGTTCGATACTAATTCTGTTATTAGAGATTTTTCAATCTTAATATTCTTTAATTCATTATTCCCAAAAATGATAAAATAATCATCAAAATTTTTCTCATTTATTTTGCTAATATCTTTATAAGTTGTATTGTTTAAATAAAGTGCGAGTACAGAATTTTCTTTATTAGCAATTATTTCATCGGCTCTTTTTTTTACAATTGGATTTGAATAACATTCGGTCATTCCATTTATTTCTGGTAAACAAATATCAACATCGCCAAACGAAGAAGATTTATTACATTTAACCTTATTATTTAAAATTTGTGTGTTTGTATTATTTTCTGTTTTGGTTTTAACTATTAAGTTCAAAATTTCCGGCATTAAAAATTTATTAAATATTTGTAAAAAGGACAATACAATTATTAATGTAATAACCCATTTATATTTTTTAATGTAAAAATTAATTTTCCCTTTCAAATCATCTGTAATATTATTAGCATTATCTAATGTTTTATTACCGGTTTCATTTGTTAGATGTTGAATTGTTTCTGCTGTGACTTCTTCAGTTTTTATTTTTGGAAGTGTATGTCCGCATCTGGAACAATATTTAGCATTTGTAAGATTATCAACGCCGCAGTTCAAGCATATTAATTTCTCCATATTATTCAGAATTTTAATAAGTAAGTATTATTGTTTTTTAGTTGTCTTTTATCTAATATTACATTTAAATAAGCATTTTAGCTTCAAATATACTAATCTAAAATTTTAGAAGATTTATTCTTCACAAAACTACCTTTTATTTTTACATCACACTTAGCATTCATTTATTTCTTACCTATCATTTTAAAATCTGTGAATCTGTGGCATATCATTTTCAATCTGCTTAATCAGTGTCACCAGCGTTCCACCAAAAAAAATCCCGCCATTTCTCAACAGCAGTCATTTGTAAATACATTATCAGTAATTATAATTTACAACTGTTCACTGAAAACCTACATTTTGGCATTGCAAAGCAAAAAGTAAGAGTAATTAGTTTACTATCGCTGATTGTAATGTTATTATCACCGATAATAAACTAATTGTCAGTGATAATAAACTAATTGTCAGTGATAGTAAACTAATTGTCAGTGATAATAAACTA
>CAILAF010000217.1 GCA_903832075.1 uncultured Chitinophagaceae bacterium | reverse complement strand
CCCTATCAAGGTTGAAGCAAACCCTATCAAGGTTGGAGCAAACCCTATCAAGGTTGGAGCAAACCCTATCAAGGTTGGAGTAAACCCTATCAAGGTTAGGGCAACCCAAATACAAGACGAAACAATACCGTTTGGTTTTGCAGCAACCACAACTTTATTCAAAAACGCACAATACACAGTTGCTGCATTCCTGTATCAAAGAACAAAAAAAATGAAACCGTTAAAATTAGTAAGGAGATAAACACGAAAAAATGGGATTTTTCCCATTAGGTTATTTGAAAAAAAAGTTGTATAAAAAAACGTCCGAGGTTTTTAAAACCTCGGACGTTTATTATACTATCTTAACTCTTATTTCAAAACAGGTAAAATAATCTTCGATTGGTTATGATATACTTTAATAGTTGATTTAATAAAGTCGGAATCTTTGCAATGATAAATATCTACAAACTGTTGCGGATTTCTATCAACCAAAGGAAACCATGTGCTTTGTATCTGCACCATAATTCTATGTCCTTTTAAAAAAGTATGTGCCACATCGGGTAAAGTATATTTTACTTCTGTTGGTTTATTTGGTGTAAATGCTTCCGGTTTTTCAAAACTGTTTCTGAATCTACCACGCATCACTTCACCGCGAACCAACATTTGATAATTGTTCATCACATATTTATCATTATCACTGTATTTAAAATCATCGGGGAAAACATCAATCAACTTTACAATAAAATCTGCATCGTTTGTAGAAATGCTAACCATTAAATCAGCAACTAATGTTCCTGCTAATGTTACATCTTTATCTAAAATATCTGTTTGATAAGTTAATACATCTGTTCTTTGAGAAGCAAATCTTTGATCATCATCCATATATTCTCTTGTTCTTCCAACATGCACACCATCCGTATATGGCACGGGTTTGGAAGGATCGCTAACATATTGATCGGATGAAACTGTTTTATTTATTTCTTGATTGAATGATAATTTTCCATGCGATTGTAAATAAATTGGCGTGGCTGTTGCATTAGCCGGTGGCCATTGTTGAAACTGATGCCATTTATTTTCTCCGCTGAAGAAAATATTTGCTTCAGCAATATTATCAACAGAACCTTTTCCTTTTAAATAATAATTGAAAAAAGGAATTTCAATATTTTGAGCATACCATTCTGCTGTTTTACTTCCGAATTGAACATTACCAAGAAAACTTCCATCACCTCTTGCCCAACCACCATGAAACCAAGGACCTAAAACCAATTTATTATTATTCTTTGCTTTTGCTTCAATGGCTTTATATAAATTTTGTGCACCAAATGCATCTTCTGCATCAAATGTTCCACCTACTACTAATGTGTTTGTAGTTGGAAGAATATGTTGTACATAGTTTCTTGCATTTCTTGCTTTCCACCAATCATCATTGTTGGAATGATTCATCATGTTTGTCCAAAATAAAATACTGTCGCCCATTAATTTTGAAAAGTTTTGTAATGCACCTGTTCTTAAAAAGAATGCATAATTATCTTTTGTAGGCATATCAAATCCTTTAGGGCCAATAGTTGTAGGATAGGGACGTGGTTTGCCAAATCCGCTATAAAAAGAAAATCCATCCATTAACATGAATGCGCCGTTATGATGAAAATCGTCTCCCTGAAACCAATCGGTAACAGGCGCTTGTGGGCTTACTGCTTTTAATGCAGGATGATTACTTAATGCAGCTTCTGTTGAATAAAAACCCGGATAAGAAATACCAAACACTCCAACATTACCATTATTATTCTCAATATTTTTTATTAACCAATCAATAGTATCATACGTATCGCTTGCTTCATCAATATCATTTTTTGTTTTTTTATTTTCAATATAAGGTCTAACATCAACAAATGTTCCTTCACTCATCCATCTTCCTCTAACATCTTGTACCACCATTATATAACCTTCTTTCAAATATTCATTATAATGATTGTTATAACCACGATAAATGTTTTCTCCATAAGGTGCGCAAGAATAAGGTGTACGTGTTATTAAGATGGGATGTTTTTCTGATTGATCTTTTGGAATATAAACTGCAGTAAATAATTTGACATCATCACGCATAGGAATCATGATCTCTTTTTTGATATAATTTTTTTTAAACCATGCAAATGAAGAATCAGTATTCTGTGCGATACCAAGAAAGGGTAGAAGAAGTAATACAAATAATATTTTTTTCATAATAGCTTTAGTTTAGGGAATAATGAAAGTAAAGAAGTTTATTTAAATAATTTATAGATTTACATAAACAATTACATGAATGAAAAGTATTCCAAACGTTTTGTACAAATATGTTATACTTCTTTTACTGTTGATTTCAAATAATTTGATTGCTCAAAAAAAATTGGTTCAATTAATAAAGGATAAAAATGATCCTGTTGTAAAAGTATTCATTCATCAAAAACATTTTACAGATTTTTTCTTTCCCGATACTTTGGAGAAACCGGTTTTATATCCAATTTATGCTTCTAATGGATTCGCTGTAACACGTGGCTATCCATTACAACCTAAAGTTGATGATCCAACAGATCATCCACATCATATAGGACTTTGGTTTAATTATGAAAATGTAAATGGATTAGATTTTTGGAATAATTCATTTGCAATTCCTGCCGACAAAAAATCTTTATATGGTAAAATAAAATTTAAAGCTATCACTAAACTAAAAAGTGGAAATAAAGGAGAATTAAGTTATGTAGCTGATTGGATTAATCAAAACCAAGAAGTATTATTGAATGAAAGAACAGATTTTATTTTCAGTGAAGCAGATAATTGTTGGATCATTGACAGAACAACCATTTTAACAGCACAATCATTAGTGAAGTTTACTGATGCAAAAGATGGATTACTTGGATTGCGTGTTGCACATGAATTACAAATTCCTGCAAAAGAAACAAGAAAATATGTTGATGATAAAGGAAATGTTACAACTATTGTTGCATTAAAAGATTCTATTGCCAATGGAAATTATATTAACAGCAACGGCATTCAGGGAGATGCAGTTTGGAGTACAAAAGCAAATTGGTGTATGTTGTATGGAAAAATTGGGAATGATACAGTAAGTATAGTTATGATTGATCATCCAAAAAATATTGGCTATCCTACTAATTGGCATGCACGTGGTTATGGGTTGTTTGCAGCAAATCCATTAGGAGAAAAAATTTTTACTAATGGTAAAGCTGAAAGAAATCTCACTTTACAAAAAAATGAATCAGTTACTTTTAAATACAGGATTGTTATTGCTTCTGATAAAAAGCGATTAGATAAATCAACGATAGAATTATTAGAGAAAAATTTCTCGAAGTAGTTCTAAAAGAAACAAGTTGCAAACTCTTTTTTTTAAAAAAAAACTTGCAACCTGTAACTTGTAACGTTAAATTTATAACTATTCCACTTTAGATAGCTTCAACATATTGGTAGGTAAATGTAAATGAACCGGTGTACTTCCAGTATTTACAACCGTATCACCTTGATCTACATATCCTCTTTGTTTTAAAATACTAATTTGATCAGTGATAATATCATCTAAACTATTTTCTTCATCATAATAAAATGCACGAACACCCCAGCTTAAACTTAATTGATTCACCAATGATTTTTCTTTTGTAAAAATAAATAATGGAGATTTTGGGCGATAACTGCTTAAAGTAAATGCAGTGTATCCACTTTGCGTCATGCCAATCAATGCATGCGCATCAACATCTCTTGCAATTTTGCAGGCGTTATAACAAACTGCATCACTTAAAAAGGTTGGAGAATGTTTTTGCGGTTCTAAATCTTCTTCTCTGTTATATCTGTATTCAGTTAGTTCAACCTGATTAATAATTTTACGCATTGTTTCAACAACTAATGCAGGATGATTTCCTGCGGCAGTTTCTCCGCTTAGCATTACTGCATCTGCACCTTCTAATACTGCATTGGCAACATCCGTAATCTCGCTTCTGTTAGGTTTTACACGATCAATCATACTTTCCATCATTTGTGTTGCAACAATAACAGGCTTTGCACGATGAATACATTTTCTAATTAATTCTCTTTGAATAAGCGGAACTTGTTCAATGGGTAATTCAACGCCTAAGTCACCACGAGCAATCATGATAGCATCACTTTCTAAAATAATATCACGAATATTAAGAAGTGCTTCCGGTTTTTCGATCTTTGCAATGATTTTTGTTTTGCTTTTTTTCTCATCTAATTTATTACGCAGAATAACAATGTCTTTTACACTGCGAACAAAACTTAAAGCCACCCAATCGCATTGTTGATCAATAATAAATTCAAGATCTTCGAGGTCTTTCTCTGTAAGTGCAGGTAAAGAAATTTTTGTATCAGGCAGATTAATTCCTTTTTTAGAAGAGATATTTCCACCCAATGTAACTTCTACTTTTACATCTTTTTCTTTTGTGATGTTAATGACTTTCACTTCAATCTTTCCATCATCAATCATGATAATATTTCCAACTCTTACATCATCCGAAAGATTCGGATAGCTTACATAAATTCTTTCTAAATTTCCAACACACTTTGTATTAGTAAAAGTAAGTACATCACCTTCTTTTACATCTAATGAATTATTTTCAATATCACCAACACGTAATTTAGGGCCTTGCAGATCGGCAAGAATAGAAATATTATAATGCTCATTAGTATTGATGTTGCGAATATGAGTGATGATTTTCGCTTTATCTTCATGTGTACCGTGAGAAAAATTTAATCTAAAAACATTTACACCTGCTTTTACCAAATCCAATAACTTTTCATACGTATCACATGCGGGCCCAACTGTTGCTACAATTTTAGTTCTATGTAAAACATGGTTAGAACTAGCTTCTTTATTAGTTTGTTTGTACAAATACTTTTCTAAATGCTTGCTCATATGGGGATTACTTGTTTTATATTTAATTCGTTAGTAAAATTAACTCGCCAATATTTTTACAATCTTCATCCATTCTTGTCCAATCTTTTGTTTTTGTTTTACTGCTTTATCTAAAGGCGTATAATGAATTTTATTATTTACAACTCCCACCATTACATTATTTCTTCCTATCAATAAACTTTCAACGGCATAATAACCCATGTGGCTGGCAATTAATCTGTCTTCGCAAGAAGGAGCACCACCTCTTTGAATATGGCCTAAGATACAAACTCTTGTGTCGGCACTTGGAATACGTGCTTTAATTATTTTAGCCAATTCATTTGCATCACCATATTCACCGCCTTCTGCTACAACAATTAAGTTTACTAATTTTTTTCTTTTTTCTTTTTCAGTTAATGAAAATATGAGGTCTTCAATATCTGTTTTGGTTTCAGGTATTAAAATATTCTCAGCGCCTGTTGCAATACCACTGTGCAATGCAATATAACCTGCATCACGACCCATTACTTCAACAATAAATAAACGATCATGTGCATCCATTGTATCGCGAATCTTATCAATTGCTTCAACAGCAGTGTTTACAGCAGTATCAAACCCAATGGTAACATCACTTCCGGCAATATCTTTATCTATTGTTCCAGGCAACCCAATACAAGGAATATCGAATTCATTACTAAATCTTTGTGCAC
Source organism: uncultured Chitinophagaceae bacterium (assembly GCA_903832075.1). Lineage (GTDB taxonomy): Bacteria > Bacteroidota > Bacteroidia > Chitinophagales > Chitinophagaceae > CAILAF01. The sequence continues at coordinate 743 of CAILAF010000217.1, read as the reverse complement.
CTTTAAAACTTCCATCTCCACCAATAATCACCAGGCCATCAATACCTTTTTCTTTTAAATTATTATACGCTTTTAAACGACCTTCATATTCATAGAATTCAGTGCAACGAGCAGTTTTTAAAATAGTTCCTCCACGTTGAATAATGTTTGCGACACTTCTTGAATTCAGTTCTTGAATATCATTTTCTACCATGCCGGCATAACCACGCATAATGCCAAAAACTTCTAAGTCATGAAAAATAGCTGTTCTAACAACTGCTCTGATAGCCGCATTCATACCGGGTGCATCGCCACCGGAAGTTAATACCCCAATCTTAGTTACTTTTTTTATAGTCATTTTTTACTCCCAAATTTTAGCCGTGCAAAATCGCATTTTTAATTCACATTTCGAATGTGTATTTTTTACACGAAGCGTCAAAAGTAAGAAATTGTGAATAATCAACAATTATTGTGTAAAGTATCATGATTTTGTAATCTTGCAAATATGAAAATATTTATTACCGGCAGTAATGGTTTTTTAGGCCAACACCTCACTTTGTTTTTGGCAAAAAGAGAATATGATGTGATTGCATCAGGAAGGAAAGATTGCAAAATTCCATTAATAGAAAAATTTATTAATTCCGCGGTTGAATTAACTGATGAGGATGAAGTGTTGAAGACTATTGAAATATATCAACCCGATATAATTATTCATACTGCGGCAATGAGTAAGCCTGATGAATGCAACAACAATAAACCGCTTT